>NZ_JBSRRO010000001.1:0-149117 GCF_055140965.1 Malaciobacter sp. | reverse complement strand
AAAATATATTGCAATAATAAGAATTATAAAAGTTATTATAAAAATATAAAATATAGTTTTATTATTTTTATTTATTTGAATAAAATAGTCCCTATTCATCTTCATTCTAATATAAAAATTGCTATTATCTAATTGGTCAGTTAACTCTAAATAACTAAATAAACTATATTCATCAACTCTACTAATATCATAATAGATTAAATTTGAATCAAGCTTTAAATATTTTTTCTTAATTAAAGTATGAGAAGGAAGAAACGATAAGTATTGGTGAGTTATCTTACTAAGTTCTGATAAAAACAAAGAATCCAAGCTTCTTCCCACAAAAACATATCCTACAAATTTATTATTTTTAAATACTTTTTCAATGGTAAATAGTATTTTTTCATAATCTAAAGTGATAAAATTTACTCTATTTTTATCTAAATAAATATCAATCTCTTTTGTTTTAAAAAAAGTTTTTATTGCATTTGGAATAGATACAAACTCATCTGAATTTATGTCATATACATTTCCATAAATAAAGTTTTTGTTTTTATCAAATAGAAAAAAATGAGTATATTTATCTTTGATAAAGTTTGTTTTATTTGTTTTATTCTCTTTTTCTTCAACTATTTTTAAAACATTATCATTAATAGAGTGTTCATAAGCTATGTTTTGTAAAAAAGAAGATTTCGCTTTTAGTGCTTCAAAAAAAATCTCAATACTCTTTTTTATTTGTTGATTTTCAAACTCTTTTGTACTATTTTCACTCTGTTTTAATATACTAAAAACACATATTGTTAAAAATAGACATATAAGTGCAAAAAATACAGATATTTTTGTAGTAATACTCATATTTGACTCTTTTTATAAATTTTTGAAGTATATAATGTTTTAGTTTAAAACTTAATGATAACAATTATCATTATATTAGTTATTTATCATCTAAAATTTGAAAATTATTATCATTATTAAGTAATATTAAATTTTAAGTTTATTATAATTTTACCTCACATTAATATATAAGGATATTTTATGAAATTAAGTGAATTAAGCAAAGGTGATATAGCAACAATCAAAAACATAAATTGTGATACTGCTTTAAAAAATAGATTCTACTCTTTTGGAATAATAAAAGGTTCAAAGATAACTATTGAAGAAGTAACTATGGCAAAAAGTACTATTGAAATAAAAATAAATAATACTAAAGTTGCAATAAGATTAATAGAAGCATCAAAAATCGAGGTTGAAAATGAACACAAACAAAATAATTAAAGTTGCATTAGTTGGTCAACCAAATGTTGGTAAGAGTATGCTTATCAACTCAATTTCAAATGCAAGGTTAAAAGTTGGTAATTTTTCAGGAGTAACAGTTGCAAAAGAGCAAGTAATTTTAAAATATAAAGATTATACTATTGAAATAGTTGACTTGCCAGGTTCTTACTCTTTAAATGAATATACTCAAGAAGAAAAAGTTACAAAAGATTTTTTATATAATAGTGAGTATGATATTATACTAAATGTAACTGATTCAACAAATTTAGAAAGAAACTTATACTTAACATCAGAGCTATTAGCATTAGACAAAAAAATGATAATTGCTCTAAATATGAATGATGAAGCAATAAAAGAAGATATATTAATTGATGAGGTACAACTAAGTAAAATACTTGGTAAACCTTGTATAAAAACAAGTGCTACAACAAAACAAGGTATTGATAAACTAATCAAAGAGATAGTAAAAAAACATGAAAGCGAAAAACTAGATACAAAATTAATATTCTCAAATGTTATTGAAGAAGAGATTGCAAATATAATTAACTTTTTCAATGATAGTGGATTTAAATGCAAAAATAGTTTTAGACAAGTAGCTATAAAACTTCTAAAAGAAGATAAAGATACTTATAAGTTTTTTCATGATGAACCAATATGGACAAAACTACAACCCATTTTAAATAGTGCATTTGAACATATCTCTCTTCATTATGATACAAAAAATGTAGAAGATATTTTCAATGAAGAGAAATTCTCTTTTGCAAAGGGTGCTGTTACTGAAACAGTTAAAGTAAAAACTCATGTGGAAAAAACATTGACTGAAAAGATTGATTCTGTTTTAATCCATAAAGTATTTGGTTTACCTATTTTCTTATTTTTAATGTGGGGATTATTTCAACTAACATTTGAAGTTGGAAATATTCCTATGGATATTATAGATGCATTTTTTGCAAATTTAATTGACAATACAAAAGAGGTATTAGGAGATAATCAATTATCCTCAATAATTGCAGATGGTGCAATTGCAGGTGTTGGTGCTGTTGTTTTATTTATTCCAAATATTGTAATACTATTTTTTGGTATTGCTTTACTTGAAACAACTGGATATATGAGTAGAGTTGCTTTCTTACTTGATGGTTTTTTCCATAAATTTGGACTTCATGGAAAATCATTTATTCCTTTAGTAACTGGTTTTGGTTGTTCAGTTCCAGCTTATATGGCAGCAAGAACTCTTAAAAATGAAAGAGATAGACTACTTACACTATTTATTATAGGGTTTATGTCTTGCGGAGCAAGACTTCCAATTTATGTACTTTTTACAGGTGCTTTTTTTAGTGAAAACAATGCTGGTAATGTTTTATTTTTAATCTATATTGGTGGAGCAATACTAGGATTAATTGCAGCAAAAGTTTTAAAAATATTAGTATTTAAAAGTGAAAATGAACCTTTTGTAATGGAAATGCCAAAATATAGACTGCCATCTTTTAAACTAATTTGGCACACAGTTTCAAATCAAGCTATGATGTACCTTAAAAAAGCAGGTACATTTATTCTTGCAGCATCACTTCTAATTTGGGTTGCTAGTAATTATCCAAAACATTTAGATGTAGAAGAGACTTACAATCAAAAAATTGAACTAGCTTTAAGTGATGAAGAAAAATTAGCCTTAGAGAATGAACTTGCTTTATATAACCTTGAAAACTCTTATTTGGGTTATGTAGGGAAATTTTCAGAACCATTATTTGCTCCTTTAGGATTTGATTGGAAGATGTCAGTAGCACTTGAAACTGGACTTGCAGCAAAAGAGATTGTAGTTTCAACTTTAGGTATTTTATATGGCTTGGGTGAAGAAAATGATGAAAACTCAAAAGGCTTAGTTGAAAAGATAAGAGCAAATATTCCATTTGCATCAGGTATTGCATTTATTGTATTTGTAATGATTTATTTACCTTGTCTTGCTGCAACAATGGTTTTTGCAAGAGAAGCTGGTGGATGGAAATATTTAGGATATTTATTTGTATTTACAACAGGTACTGCTTGGGTATTATCATTTATTACTTACAATGTTGTATCACTATTAACTTAAGTAAAAGCATAAGAGAAATCTTATGCTTTTATTGACACTTCTCACATACTCCATAAATTGTCATAATATGATCACTTAAAAGAAAGTTGTTATCTTTTGCAACTTTGATTTGTTGTTTTTCTATTACCTCATCATTAAATTCTAAAATCTTATTACATGAAGTACAAATCATGTGATCATGATGTAAAGATAGATTTAACTCATACCTTTTAGCTCCATCACCAACATCCAATGAGTTAACTATATTTAGTTCTTCAAAAAACTTAACAGTTCTATAAACTGTAGCTATTCCCATATCTACTTTATATTCATTTTTTGCAATATTTGCAATTTGTTCTGCACTTAAATGTTCATCATTAAAATACAAAATTTTTAGAATATAATCTTTTTGTATTGAGTTTTTAAATCCCAGTTTTGATACTGTATTTTTAAAATTTTCTAAAAAAGATTCAAAACTTTCTTCATATTTTTGCACTAGATTATTCCTTTTATAACTATTATTCCTATACTAATTATCAAAGCAGCTGTATATGGTATCCAAAGATTTCTATGTATTTTTAAATTTTTTTTATATAAAAATCCCTCTTTGGGGTAGTTCTTTTTCATAATATCCCTTAATAATTAGTATCAATATTATAATATTACATAATCTATACTTAATGAATTATTAATGATAATAATTATCGTTTTAATATACAATTAAGTTTACTTAATATAATATTTCTTTAATATAAGGAGCGAAGATGTTTAATATTAGTTTAGCCCTAGTAGGTCAAGTAGCTAGAACAGCAGCATTTGGGGCGATTGCAACTAAAGTAGTTGATACATTTATTCTTTCAAAAGTAAATAATAAGATTGATCAAAAAAGATGGATAAGACAAGCAAAGCTTGAAGCATTTGCAAAACTATCTCAAGAGATATTATCTATTGATTTAAAAAATCTAAAAGATGAAAATATTAGAAATATAAAAGAGTATAGCGCAAAAACAATTCTTCTATTAGAAGATAGAATTCTAATAAAAAGAATTGAAGATTATTTAAATAACTTAATAAACCTAGATAAAACTACCCATGATAGTAGCAAAAACATGGTGTGTATAGTAGACAAAAAAGGAATAGATTTAGTTATGTGTTTAAATAAAAATTTGAAAAAAGTATAATTACTTTATTTCAAATTTTGTTTCATAAGTTTTATCTTGATCTTTTACTTTAAAAGTCCAAATACCCTTTTTCCTTCCATCAATATATCTAAAATCATAAATAGAACCATGCCCAGCAGGTATAGTCATCTCTCGACTTCTTGATATCTCTTCATCAGGATCAATCCAAATAAAAGTAACATTTTTATCATATTCAACTCTTTCTTGAATATATTTACAAATTATTGAATTTTCATCCTTTAAAATAACGCAATCTACATTTTCTATATCTTCTTGTTCACTAGCAACTGCAAATGAAAAAAGAGATATAAATAATACAACAATAAACTTTTTCATAATCTATTCCTTTTCTTCTTGTACATCCATATACTTAAATAGTAAGTATTTAATTGGTGCATAAAATGTTGTCATTGACACTATGGCTATAATTAATTGAACTATTTTAAATAAAGAGTTAGACTCTTCAAAAAACAATAAACTTATATAATGACTAGCTAAAAGTGAAATTACTGCTGTAATAGTAATAGCTATTAATGCAACTATATTATAACTCATATTTTTCCCAAATTGCATCTTCTTTTAAAGAAGCTCTATTTTTTAATATTTCAAAGGGCATATAATTGACTTTATATCCCATTGAAAAATGATCTTTTATCCAATAACCTAAATAAATATAAGGTATTTCTAACTCTTTTGCTATTTTTATTTGTGCTAAAATAGAAAATTTACCTAAAGACAACTCTGCATATTCATGATCATAAAAACAATAAATCGAAGAAATAGACTCAGGTAAAATATCAACTAATGCAACTGCGACTAGTTGTTCACCTTTAAAATATAAAAACTCTTTTGTAAACTTATCTTTTCCCTCAACATAAGATCTTGAATAATCATCAGGACTTATTGGATAATAAGGCCATTGTTTCTTATCGTGCATAAATTTATGATATTTATCATAAAGCTTCAAATGATCTAAACTTATACTTGGTGTTTGTATATAAAGCTTTGTATCTTTATTTTTATTTATTACTCTTTTTTCAGATTTAGAAAATTTATAATTTTTAACATCAATTCTCATACTTATGCACTTTGTACAAGTTTTGCATTCTGGAACAAAGTGCATTTTCCCAAATCTTCTCCAACCATGCTCTAACATATTTTGATAATCTTCAACACCACAATGATTTATATACCTATATCTCATATCAGATATCTCATTATTAAAATAAGAGCATTCCCTATTCTCTTCTACAAACTCTAAGTCTTCATTTATAATTTGCATTAACTACCCGTTGATTTTCTCTTTTATCTCTTTTGAGATTTTACATATTCTATCAATTTTTTCATTGTATGACAAGCTATCATCAATTATATGTTTTACAAAAGCACTTCCTACTATTACTCCATCAACTCCAACTGATTTCTCTTTGCATGTGTTTTCATCAACACCAAATCCAACATATAAAGGAGTATTTGTATTCTCTTTTACAGTTTTAATAACTTGTGTTAAATCTTCACTTTTACCACTTCCTGTAATACCTGCATAAGCTACCATATATATAAACTTAGTAGCATTTTTAACTACTTGTGCAATTCTTTCTTTACTATGAGTTGGAGAGACAAATGTAATAATAGATTGTTCATATTTTTTTGCCAACTCTTGATAAATAAAAGTCTCTTCAAAAGGTAAATCAGGAATAATCTCACCTGTAATACCAAACTCTTTTGCTTTTTTAAAAAACTCTTCCATTCCATAATGATAAAATGGATTTAAATATCCCATCCATAAAGTATCCATTTGTGGTGCTATTTTTGCTGAAACTTCAAATAAATCTTTTAATTTAAAACCATTTTTTAAAGCTAAAAGATTTGCTTTTTCTATAACAGGACCATCTGCAACAGGATCTGAAAAAGGAATACCTAATTCTAATATATCAACACCTGACTCTTTCATATGTAATGCTAAGTCTATTGTAAAATTATTGTCAGGATAACTAGCTGTTATATAACCTACAAGTTTTTTCAAAATAAAATCCTATATTTAATTAATTTGGATATAATAGTAACATATTATAACAAGGTTATAGATTAATATTAAAAAAATAGAACTTGATTTTGGGGAACAATTATATGAGTATAATTAAAAATGATTTTGAAAAAATGTCAATTACTAAAATATTAAAAACTAAAAACAATAAAAAACTAACAATGATTACAGCTTATGATGCACTTTTTGCAAATTTATTTGCAGAAGTTGCAGATATGATACTTGTAGGAGATAGTTTAAACATGAGCTTTGCAGGAAAACCTGATACATTAAGTGCAACACTAGAACAGATGATTTACCATGCAAATGCCGTTTGTACAGGTGCACCAAAAGCTTTTGTTATTTTAGATATGCCTTTTGGAACATACACAAATAAAGACATAGCACTTAAAAATGCAGTTAAAATTTATCAAGAAACAAATATTGCAGCTGTAAAAGTTGAAGGTGGAGAAGATAAAGCTGATATTGTAAAACATCTAACATCTAACTCAATTGCTGTTATGGGACATATTGGACTTATGCCACAATATGTTAGAAGTGAGGGTGGATACAAAGTAAGAGGTAAAACTAAAGAAGATGAAGAACAACTAATTCGTGATGCTATTGCTATTGAAAAAGCAGGAGCATTTGCTATTGTTGTTGAGGGTGTCTTAAGTAGTGTTGCAAAAAAAATCACAGAAGCTGTAAGTATTCCTGTTATTGGAATTGGTGCAGGAAATGTAACTGATGGACAAGTTTTAGTTTGGTCAGATATGTTAGGCTTTTTTGATGAATTTAAACCAAAATTTGTTAGAAGATATTTAGATGGTGCAACACTTGTAAAAGATGCAGTTTTACAATATAGAAATGATGTACAAACAACACAATTTCCATCAAAAGATGAAGAGTATTAAAAGTTTAGGAAAATAATAGTGGAAAGATTAGTAGAAGTTGAACAAATATCATTTGAAGAAGATAAAAATGAAGTAAATTTAAGACCCTCTTCTTGGGATGATTATATTGGACAAGAGAAAATAAAAAAAAATTTAAAAGTTTTTATTGAAGCTAGTAAAAAAAGAGAAGAAGCACTTGATCATATACTTTTTTATGGACCTCCAGGTCTTGGTAAAACTACGCTTTCTTATCTTATTTCTAATGAAATGAATTCAAATATAAAAATCACAGCAGGACCTATGATTGAAAAAAGTGGTGACCTAGCTGCTATTTTAACAAATCTAGAAGAAGGTGATATTTTATTTATTGATGAGATACACAGGTTAAGTCCAGCAGTTGAAGAGATATTATATCCAGCAATGGAAGATTATAGACTTGATATTATTATTGGAAGTGGTCCAGCTGCACAAACTGTAAAAATAGATTTACCAAGATTTACACTAATTGGAGCAACAACAAGAGCTGGAATGCTAAGTAATCCTTTAAGAGAAAGATTTGGTATGCATTTTAGAATGCAGTTTTATAACAACGAAGAATTAGCAAAAATTATTCAAAAAGCTTCTGTTAAATTAAATAAGGTTTGTGAAGATGATGCTGCATTAGAAATATCAAGAAGAAGTAGAGGAACACCAAGGGTTGCCCTACGACTTTTAAGAAGAGTAAGGGACTTTGCAGAAGTAGAAAATGAAGATACTATCATAAAACAAAGATGCAATTATGCACTAGATGAACTAGGTGTAAATGATAGTGGATTTGATGAAATGGATATAAATTTACTTGAGCTTCTTGTATCAAATAAAGGTAAACCTATGGGATTATCTACAATAGCAGCTGCACTTAGCGAAGATGAGGGAACAATTGAAGATGCAATTGAACCATATTTGCTTGCAAATGGCTTTATAGAAAGAACAGCAAGAGGAAGAGTAGCTAGTGTAAAAACATATGAGATGTTTAGATTATCATACCCAGAAAGTGAAAAGATACAAAAGGAGTCTTTGTTTTGAAGCCACAGCATTTTTTAATTGCTATTGCTATTGCTATTTTATTTTTTCTATTTGAACTTTTCAATCCCTTTTTAAAAGCAATATTTGTAGCTTTACTTTTAACAGTAGCTACTAATACTTTAGATATATTTATTACACACAGAGTAAAAAGTCAAACAATTTCAGCAATTATTATGACAATGATACTTGCACTAATATTTTTTGTACCTGTAATGTACTGTATTTTTTCATTTGCAAATTATATAAATCAATTAGATCAACAAGCTTTGATGAAAAACTACTCACAAATAGAAACTTGGATACTAAATATCCCAAAAGAGTATGAGTTTTTTAAACAACAACTAATTTTGATTCTTGAAAAAATAGATATTGCAGAAAGTATAAAAAACATACTCTCAATTGGAGCATATTTAGGTAAGAATTCTGCTTCATTTATGATAGATATGTTTATGATACTTATATTTTATTTCTTTTTTACACTTTATGGAACAAGTCTTTCACACTATATAAAAGATATTCTTCCTTTAAAAAAAGAAGACTCAATTACACTATTTTATGAATCATCAAATGTAATGAGTATTGTTTTATACTCAATACTAGTTACTGCAATATTTGAGGGTATGTTATTTGGATTTTTCATATCAGCATATGGCTATAATGGATTTTTATTAGGTGTTTTGTATGGTTTTGCTTCATTGGTTCCTGTAGTTGGTGGTATAATAATGTGGCTTCCAATAGCTTTATATGAAATATACCTAGGTGATTTTTATGATGCAATAATAATTAGTGCTTATTCAATAATCATCATATCAGTATTAGCTGATACATTTATAAAGCCTATAATTATAAAATATATAAATCAAAAAGTAGTAAAAACTCCAAGTAAAATAAATGAATTATTGATTTTTTTCTCAATTGTTGCTGGATTATCAACATTTGGCTTTTGGGGAATGATTATAGGTCCTGCAATGGTTACTTTTTTTATCTCAATTGTTCAATTATTAAAAAAGTATAGTAATGATATGTTATAATCAAAAAAATTTAAAAAAGTGGTGTGTTTATGCAAATTGATTTAAAAGAATTAAAACAAGTAACAGTATTGTATGTTGAAGATGATGATGTTATTAGAGCACAAACACTTTCTGTATTTGAAAAAATCTTCAAAAAAGTGTATGTAGGAAAAGATGGTCGTCAAGGAATAAATCTATTTAAGAATCATCAAGATGAATTAGATGTAATTGTTACAGATTTAAATATGCCCAAAATGACAGGATTTGAGCTAGCAGAAGAAGTACATAAAGTATCAAAATACATACCCGTGATTTTTACAACTGCTTTTACAGATGAAGAATCACTTATAAAAGCAATCACATTAAATATAGATAGCTATGTAACAAAACCTTTAAAAATTCAAGATTTAACATCAACTATTTTAAAAAGTGTAAAAAACTCAAAAGAGAATAGAAATCTATATAAAACAACAAAAGCTTTAGCAAATGAGATGCTAAGTACAAAAAAAGATTATGGACAACTAAAAGACAATTGTGAATTATTAGAAAAAGAAGTATCTTTTTATAAGTTCCTAGCAGAGCATTTTATAGCATCTATAAAATTAGATAAATTTGGAATAATAGAAAATATATCAAACCAATTTAGTAACATCTATAAGTACTCTTTAATGGATTTAAAAAATAAACCTATAAACTCAATAACACCAAATGCAGCTAATATTCAGAAAAAAATGTTAGAAGCAATAAAAATAAAAGAAGCAGTAGGATTTAATGAAAAGTTCATTACAGCAGATAATGAAGAGTTAGAGTTTCACAATATTTTATATCCACTTTATGAAAATAAAGATAATTATGCAAGTGGATATATGCTTTATCAATCATTGGAAAGATGAGTTAATTACTCATCTTCACCACTAATAGTAGCTCCTTTATATGTCATAATCCCATAATCTAGATTTGACACGCACTTAAAACCTAAATCATACATAACTTTTTGACAATATGCACTTCTACTACCACTTAAACAATAAACAACAACAGGTTTTTCTTTTTGATTTTGTAACTGCTCAATACTTTGATAAAATGAAGTAGTTGGAACTAAATAATCGCAACCTTTAATTCTTTGTCCTACCCACTCCATCCACTCTCTTGTATCTACTAAATTAAAATCAATATATTTTAATAATCTAGCTTCAAGAAGTGATTCTAACTCATCAGCATCAATTTGCTCTTTTTGTAAAAGTACTTCACACTCTTGCTTAGTAAGTCCTCTTGAATGAGTATGAGTAACCTCACTAACCTTATTTTTCAAAGCCTCATTTTTAGCAAATTCAGGAGTACAGAAAATCCCACAATGGCACTTTCCATCTCTTGGTATCTCAACTTCAAGTGCAGGTTTACATGGGCAAAGTCTATTATCTGCTTCTTTTTGTTCTTGCTTTGTTTGACCAACTACCATAAAACAAGGACAAAATCTTTTTTCATATATCATCTTATTTCTAGTAAGCCCTTGCTGAACAGATTCATTTACATCATTTTCAGGATTATAAACAAAACCAAACCTATCTAAAACCTTGTCTGTAAACTGCTTTGTCAATTCAAACTGAGTTTGGAATTCAGTAGAGTTCATATCAATCTTTTTAATCATTATTTACCTTAAATACATAATTTTTGCGTATTATAAGTAAAAGTTTTTTTAATCTATTTAAAAGAGTCTATTATAAGTTTTTCTTAACTTATATTTAATCAAAACCCAATTTTCGGAAACCCGAATTCATTCGGGTCATTTTCTATACACCATATGTTTTGGTTCAAACTGCATTTTCGGAAACCCGAATTCATTCGGGTCATTTTCTATACATCATATGTTTTGGTTCAAGCTGCATTTTCGGAAACCCGAATTCATTCGGGTCATTTTCTATACATTATATATTGTGGCTCAAGTGTATCAGCCAAATAATTGGTAAACAAATCGCAAATTTTAATACATCATATGTTTTGGTTCAAGAGAATAAAATTTTAGAAAGACAAGCACAAGCAACATTTCAATACATCATATGTTTTGGTTCAAGAGCATTATACTTCTTTTGCCACACATCAATCATTTTATTTCAATACATCATATGTTTTGGTTCAAGGTGTTGCAATCTCACTTAAAACTGTGTTTATTTTTATTTCAATACATCATATGTTTTGGTTCAAGCTTTTAACAACATTGTATCAATCACAAGGTTGTCTGATTTCAATACATCATATGTTTTGGTTCAAGACTTTTTGCTTGTGTTCTGTAAAAAGTTTCTATTGAATTTCAATACATCATATGTTTTGGTTCAAGCTACTTGGTCAATATAATCTTTGTATAGTTGTTCTTATTTCAATACATCATATGTTTTGGTTCAAGAACAACAGTTGAAGAACTTGAAGGGATTGCTTGGATTTCAATACATCATATGTTTTGGTTCAAGCCATTCAATACTATTTGTTTACCAGTTATTTCACATTTCAATACATCATATGTTTTGGTTCAAGAACAACAGTTGAAGAACTTGAAGGGATTGCTTGGATTTCAATACATCATATGTTTTGGTTCAAGTAAAGCAGTTGGCTCTAAAGATTTACTTCATATTTTATTTCAATACATCATATGTTTTGGTTCAAGACTTGCAGAAAACAAAAAGATTGAAGATGTAAGTGAATTTCAATACATCATATGTTTTGGTTCAAGGCTATACACAAGAATTGAAACAAGCACATCAATTAAATTTCAATACATCATATGTTTTGGTTCAAGTATTGCTTCTTGTATTGTTGTTTGGTCTGCTGTGCTATTTCAATACATCATATGTTTTGGTTCAAGTATTTTTCTATTGCAGCCTTTATCCATCTTGAAAACATTTCAATACATCATATGTTTTGGTTCAAGTTACTCATGTGTTCCCTTGTGTATGTTGTGTAAAAATTTCAATACATCATATGTTTTGGTTCAAGTCTTCATCGTTCCCTTTGTTTGCACAAACATCAGAATTTCAATACATCATATGTTTTGGTTCAAGATAGTATATTCTTGAAGTTCTTTTTTAAAAATTGTATTTCAATACATCATATGTTTTGGTTCAAGAGAGCCTACTACTATAGAAGATCAAAAGGTAGTAGAATTTCAATACATCATATGTTTTGGTTCAAGCTCTTTTAAGCATATTCATATAAGTTTTACATCCTTATTTCAATACATCATATGTTTTGGTTCAAGTGATTTACCCTTTTGTTTTTTATATAATCTTTTTAGATTTCAATACATCATATGTTTTGGTTCAAGGTTTTGTTTGATTCCTTATCCTGATGATATAGAGCAATTTCAATACATCATATGTTTTGGTTCAAGACTAAATAACTACAGTAGAAACAGCCACTAGTTGATTTCAATACATCATATGTTTTGGTTCAAGTTTTAGTGCCTCCACTTTTAAAAAGCGTTAATACATTTCAATACATCATATGTTTTGGTTCAAGTTTAATCAATTAGTTTACTATATTTGTTTTCTTAATTTCAATACATCATATGTTTTGGTTCAAGTTATTCAATAACTTAGCTATATATGCTCTAATTCATTTCAATACATCATATGTTTTGGTTCAAGTAGTTTTCACTATCAATGTTATAATCTTTAATTAAATTTCAATACATCATATGTTTTGGTTCAAGGATGAAGAATAGAGCACAGAAGCTAGAAATAACAGCATTTCAATACATCATATGTTTTGGTTCAAGGCACTGCTATATGTCATGGGCTTATTAAGATTGGATTTCAATACATCATATGTTTTGGTTCAAGGTACTGGATTAAGAGGTCACAAAGATAAACAAACATTTCAATACATCATATGTTTTGGTTCAAGGGTACTGGTGTCATTCCTGGAATATACCTTACTGCATTTCAATACATCATATGTTTTGGTTCAAGGAAGATGATTTAGGTACTTCTAAAATACACTTTCCCTTTAATTGGTTCTTCTAAGAAGTTTTTCCAACTGATTATTTTAAAACAATAAGTTGTGAAATAACTTTTTAAAAGTGCCTTATTATAGCTGTTTTTATATGATATTATTTTTAAGTAGCTTGGAAAAATCATATAAAAATAGATTCTGACTCTTTTTTATCATTTCCAATAGTAAGTTCTGCAAAACTTCCTGAATTTTGTACTTTAATAATAGAGATAAAATCCAAATCCTTATCTATTACTTTTCTAAGTTTGTTTTCAAGCATAATTTGATCTGATGGAGTTATGTTTCCCCTAAAGATTGATTTTTGATGATGTTTTAGATACTGCTTACATATTTTAAAGACTCTTGATACTCTATACTTACCTACTTCACTAAACTCATCTGCAATATCATAAAATAAAAATATGTAGTTATAATTATAATTTTGTTTTTTAGTAGCCATTAAAGTCCTTAAATTTTATCTTTTAGATTAAAAGGTTTAAACTCTTTATTTTCGACTATATACTTTATAAGTTTATATCCATCAAGTTTGATACAGTTTTTAAAACTTGTTTTTCTTTTTAGCTTTTTGTGCATAAAAGTTTCATTTATCCTTGTTTCAAAGGCATCAATAAATATTTTTTTGCCTTCTTCATTTAAAAGTGCATAATTTAAACTTTTGTCAAAATGCTTTGCGACTTGAATTCTTTTTTTACCTACTAAATCAAAAATTGTTTTAAACACAATAATAGGTTTAAAAGCTTCACTTATATCAAGACTAAGACTAAATCTGCCCTCTCTTGGAGAGTGTAAAAAACTTATAGTTTGGTTTAGATGTGTTTCATATATACTTGATATTGTTTTTGTATAAAGCAAGGTATTTCCAAAACTTACAAGTGCATTTATAGGATTATCAGGTGGTCTTTTTACCCTTTTATTCATGATAAAATCTTCTGGTAAAAAATACTTAAAACTATCATAAAACCTACTCCAAATCTGTCCTTCTACAAAAAGTATTTGCTCTATTGTCAACTCTTTACTTAAAAACTTTTCAACATCACTTTTAAGCCAATCAAGAAACTCTTTTAGCTCTTTTTTTCCATGTCTAAAATAGTGATATAAAGTTTCATGAATATTTAAAGCGATAGCCCTCACAACTGCTTTTGCTACATTTAATCTTCTTTCTATAAAACATAAAGATTGTTTTATGGTCAAATCCCCACTTACAAGTTGTTCTTTTGGATAAAAACTTCCACTATAGTTTCCATGATAATTAAAAAGATGAAGTGTGATACCAGCACGAGATATAAAATCTAGAAACTTAGTATTAAAACTCACTTCATTCATACAATAAAGCTCCCTAGTATCTTGTATGGGAATATAAAAATTTCCTTTTTCATTCTTAAAAGCTATAGAATTATCTTTGCGTTTAAGCTCACCCATTGAAAATATATATCTAGTATGATTTTTTGCCATTTTAATCCTTATATAAAACAATACTCATAATAAGCACACTTTTTACACTTGTTTTCAAATTTTGCTGTTGGTGGTATTGGTACATTTATAAGAGTTTCTATCTCTTCACATATTTTTAAAAGCTCTTTTTCATTTACCTCATCTAAATCAATATAGTGTACTTTTTTATCTTGTTTGTTTTTTTCAATAAACTCAATCTTGCCTTTTCTTTCAACACCTTTTTGTTTTAGCTTATAAAGATAAAGTAAAACCTGCCATCGTACAGACTCAATATCGCTATCACTTTTTTTAATCTCAACTAAATAATCACGAGTGAGTTTATCTATTTTGATATTGTCAATACTTATCTCAGCTTTTTTTGACTTTGATTCATTTATCTCATGTAAAATTTTACCTATTCGTACATCTTCACTATTATCTTCTAAGTTTATACGGTTTGCATGAAGATAACATTGTCTCTTACAATGAAAATAGTAGTTTATGAGTGTGCCTGTAATGTTGTTCATGTTTTTTTATCTTCTAATAAATTTTGTGCATTTTGCTTAGTAACAATTTTATTACCTGTTTTTTCCTCTATGGCTTTTCTTGTATCTCCTGCTATTATTCCACCCTCTTTTGCTACTTTTTTGCTCTCATTAAATCCATCAGGTTTTTTCTCTTTAGATATCTCAGAAGTAGTTGCTTCTGCTAACATATTAAGAACTAGTTCAAGATTTGTCATATTATCTCTTAGATTCTCTTTTTTAAGGTTTTTGAGTTGTTTATACTCTTTTGTAGTATTCCCACTCCAAGCTTTTGAAATAATATCAGTAAGAAGAGCAAACTCCTTACCCTCTTCTACTCCTCTTTGTTTCCATTCATCAGTCAGTTCTTTTCTTACTTCAATACTTTTAAGTCTTTGGTTTATCCACTTTTCAGAGTATCCAAGTTTTATATAATCGCTTAAAGCTGCATCAATTGATTTTTCAGGATCTTGAATAGCTTCGATTCTCTCATAACCAACCTTTGCTAGCCACATTTTAAAAGGTTCAGCTTGAGGAGAGGGAATAGACTGAATAAGCCTCAAAAGTTGTTCTGTAGTAGCAACATCAGTAAGTCTCATCTTACCATCAGATGCTTTCATTTTCAACTGGCTACAATTTGTAGCCAGTTCACTTCCTTCATCTTTTAAACGCGTTTTTAACACACTCCAATATTTTCTAGGATTATTACTTTGTGTTAATATTGCTATTACATCTATGATACTAAAATACCAAAGCTCTTTATCATCATCCCAATGACTTCGTATTTTTTTTGATTCAAAAAGTTGTATTTTTTCCATGGAGTTCCCTTTATATTATCATTGATACAAAATCGCCTTTTAAGACACTTGTATCCAAACCGTCTTTGTATCTATATAACTTTTTACCATCGCATTCAAAATACCATTCTTCAAGATATAAATAACCATATTTTTTTTCGCCGTAAGTTTCTAAATACTCAATACCACTCTTTGGATAATCAGCTAATGAAAAAGTGTATTTTGATATTTTTGCACTCAGTTTTTTAATATCAATTTTCTTATCAATCAAATCTTTCTCTTGATTCGTAATAGCTTTTTCATAAGCATTCCAATAGAGTTTTGCCATAATATTATGAGGGACAAAAACGGAAACTGATTGCATATCGATGAGCTTGATATGAGATTCACTAAATCGTAAATTTTTCAAATGATTGATATAGGTATTTAGATTTTCTATATATGTTTTTTCATTATTGTCAATAATTTTGTCTAAAATTTGGCTATAAAATTTATCAAAATCTTTCGTTTCTAATATATTTTTATCTCTTCCATCTTCTTGGTATATCGCCGAAATATCTTTTCGTTTGTCTGTTTTATAAACAAAATTTTCATTGCCTTTACCAATGCTAAACAAAAAGAGTTTATTGCCCTCTTTTGAGCTATTTCGATTTATTCGCCCTGCTAACTGTTCGTCACTATCGACAAGTGATTTTTCTTTGAATCCTATGTCTATATCGATATCAACACCTGCTTCAACTACTTGTGTCGTCACAAGTAAAATATTTTTATCATGAACATTTTTGATAAAATCAATTATCTCTTTTCTTCTGGGTTCTAATATAGTGCCACTAAGTATAAAAATGTCATCAAAGATTGTATTAACATCTTGGGCATATTTATAAAACTCATCTGCCCCTTTTTTTGTTATAAACTCTATGATTGTTTTTACTTTTTTTGATTTATTGGTTTTTAGATTTTGATAATTATTACTCTCATCTATCAATTGTTTGTAAATATCTTTAGGTTCATTGATTTTAATCACTTCAGTAATTATTTTTACTCTTTTGGCAAAATTTGGATTTTGAAAATATTGAGGTTTATTTTTTTCACTTACTAAAAAAGTAAATTGACTATCGATAATCTTGCCAATTTTTGGTAAAGTAGCACTCATGACTATAAATTTAATATTAAAATTCTTAGCATACATATCAAGCAAATAAACTATTCGTGACCAAAAATCTGGGCTATAGGTTTGAATCTCATCTATGATTACAATTGAATTTGCCAACCTATGAAAAATATAATTGTCATCTTTACTAATTCCAGTTAATATATCAAAAAACTTCACATGACTTAAAAGCATAAGAGGATAATTCATAAACTGATTGTCTAAAAAGTTTGTTTTTTCATCACCATAAATTCCATCTTTTTCACTCTCTATTTTTTGATTATATTTCGCTTTTGAGTGAAGTTGTACGATTTGAGTATTATTAAGTTCTAATGTGTTTTTTATAGCAGTGTAGGTTTGAGTGATAAGTGTTGTAAATGGGAACACATAAAAAACTTTATTGATAGAAGTATCATTTTTTAGTATCTCAACTACACTCATAAGTGATAAATTTGTTTTTCCTGCACCTGTTGGGGCTTCAATATAAAAAAGGTTTTTTTCTAAGTTTTCTCTTAAATTTGTTCTGACTTCTACAAAAAGCTTGTTTCGTAGATGATTTAAATTTTCATTTGATTTTTCTTGTAATTCAGTAAAATTCTTAAAATCTTCATTAGACTTATTTCCTAATAATTGATTAAATGTTATTTGTTTTTTGTTTTTATCGAACTTATCTGTATAAAATTCTTTGTAGATTTTATCTACAAAAGTTTTATTAATAAGTCCAAAATCATTATATTTCAACTCTTGACAATTGCCATAATTCATAAATTGAGCTGTGGCGTAGTAGTCTGATATGATTAGAAGTGAGAAAAGGGATTTGGAAAGTAAGAAATAATTTTCATTGTTCTTTAAATACTTTCTTAAGTCACCGTTAACTAAATTATCCATCAACATTAAATGTGTCTTCTTATCTACATGTAGATTTAACATACTCAAATAAATATCTAATTTACTACAAATAGGTAATCCCTCATCTTTATCGCAAATCAACTCATTGATGGATTTATGAATTCCAGTATGATGTCGCCAAATTGTCATAGAAAAATTGATAGAAATAGAGATAAGTTCAAGCTTTTGATTTCTATCTGAAAATGTTTTATTGACATAATCAAAGCAACTTACAAGATATAGATAAGCACTCAATATAGAATGTTTAGATGAAATACCATAATCAACTTTTGAGAACTTACTATTATTCATCTTTTCTAATTGAAAATTTTCATTTATTTTTCCGATGTCATGCCAGTATATAGCTTTTATGTAAAGTAACTTTATGGTATTTAAAAAAATTACATTGTCAGAAATTTTGAATAAAATAGTATCAATATTTTTTTCTATTTGATTAAGTTCTAGCAGTTTTAAAGAATAGTTCAAAACCAAATAAGAGTGACTCAAAAGAGTCTCTTTCTCAAAGTTTATCTCTTTAGGTAAATGAGCCAAATAGTTTTCTATATTCTGAATAATTTTTTCAAAATCAAAATAAGATTCTTTTATTATCTCTTCAAATTTTAATAAAGACATATCACACTATCACAAATTTTCACTAATTTCAAATTTTGTATAAAACTTGAATCTTTAGAAAATTTAGCATTTGTATAACTAAAATTTTCATATTGGTATTGTCCTAATTCATCAAAAGATATAGGCAATCTTTCAAAGTAATAAAAATAAGTTTCACTCATTGATATATCAAAAGGGTCTCTTTCTTGCTCGTTCAATTTTAAAGCCACTTTACCTCTATTTTGAAAGAGAGTACTTATAGCAAAAACTTCATCTAATTCATGCGAAAGATTTTCAAATACTTGAATGTTCTTTATATCAAGTTTAAATTCATTTTTACCCATATATGGAATGTACTCATAATTAGGGATATAGCCATTTTCTGTTTTATTAGCCAACAAATATTTTTCTATTAATTGATTACTACTCTTTGACAAATCTAGAGCAACATAAATTCTATAAGATGGATTGATTAGAGTTTGTTCACTAATATTGAGTGTTCCACCATCTTTATTTGCATAACCTACAGTATTGTTATATTTAATAATTCGTTTTTGAAATACTCCTCTTCTTTCAAGAGGAGCAACTGAAATCAGCAAATCTTCAAACTCTTTATAGAACTGTGGAAAGTCATCACCTTTTTGCATTTGACTATATCCTCCAAACCCGACAATTGCACCTAATATTCCCAATAATGCAGGCTTTGAAATAATGTTGTATGTAAAATATATAGGATTATTTACATCAGGTTTTTTAAACATACCAAAGTCAGATTCTATATCAAATGAGATAATTTTATCTATTTTTGACATTTTTGAAGTTCCTTGTCTGAAACGATTGATTTCACACAAACATTTTGAATATCAAAAATTTCATTGTCATAATCAAGAGCATACTCATTTAAGAAAATTTCTACTTTTGCAATTTTGTCTTTAAAAATTTCTTCATTGAGAAGTTCTTTGATTTTTGATAAATCTAGCTTTCTTTTAAATCCATTTTGTTTTTCTATTTTGATAAATGTATTAAATGATGGAAGTTGGATTTTAGAATCTTTATTTAGTGTAATAAAAATAGAAAATTCATTCTCTACACCTGCTTTTGAAGCACTATCGAGATAAGTTACACCTTTATTGATAGCCTCTTTAAATTTTTCTATGTCATTATTTGTCAAATAACCCTTATTGTCAATAAGTTCCACTAACTCTTTAGTATTTTTTGGATTAATTGTAAAATTATGAAGATAATGTCCCTCCTCCAAAACCGTTTGATTTCCAATAGTTGTTTGCATACTATCATCTGAAGAATCGCTTGAATTTCTAAAAGGACTTGTAATATCCTCACTGAAAATATTATTTTCTTCATAAATATTTATTCCATGTGTTATTTGAACATTACCATGAATAGAAAAAGTTATCTTTTGCTCTTTACCATTAATTTTAACTTTTTCTTGACTTGCATAAGTTGCACCAAACAAACGAATATCCATACTAGTTAAGATATTTTTTAAAACTATTTTACGCTTTTTATCATCCGAATCTATAAATACAATATCTTTTTCATTTTCTTTACTAAGAATTAAAATAGATTCTGTTTGCTCTTTTATCGAATATCCTGCATAGTCTTCTTTCTCTATCTCTTTTTGAATATTACTTTTACCATTTTTGTCAGTTTTATTGAAATCACTTATTGTCACAGGATATTTTCCGAAAATTGTCTCATATGTTTCATCCATATCAAGTGGTTGCATGTTTTCTTTTTTATGTCTTGTGGTATAAAAAATCGTCTCATTATCTTGTTTGAGATAATTTCTTATGCAATACTTCAATGCCTTATCAGTCGCATACACTACACCATTTGGCAGTGTTCTTGGACTACTCGTAAAATCTGCATTATAATTTGCTGTAATCGCTTTAACCAACACTGCCCCAAAAACTCTATTTTCAAACTTTTCACTATTGCTCATTGATATTCTCCTTGTTAGATTTATTTTCTTCAACTTTTTTAGATGTCTTTTCTAAAATACTATTTTTAGAAAAATATCCAGCCATTATGAGTGGTATAAGACTCTTTATGGCTTCTTGTTCAGTTTCATATGCCATCACCTCACCTACCAATTTATCGAACCAACTCTTGTTTTGGAAAAATTTAAAAGCATGGGAATATTTTTGAATATGCTGAGCCATAACCATTTTAAAGTCCTCTGCTTTATTTTTTGAAATGAAAATATCAAGTAATGAGTGTGTCTTACTTTCTGATTTACTTTTGGACAAAATGTACCAAATCAACTGACCACACGCAAATGCAAATTCTTTATCACTTTCTAAATGTATCTCATCATTTTCAAGTAATACCTCTATCTTTTGTCTTAAATCTTTTATTGTTGTTGCCAAGTCTTCTCCTTTGTTAAAATTTTTATACAATGAAATATAAAGAGCCAATTTCTCTTTTATTTTATAAGTATCTGTTTTAGTAAATTGATTATTTATACTTTTGTAGTCATTCCAACTCCTACATCCTTTTATCTGCTCCCTAATAATTGAAATACACAAATCATCAAACATGAAACTTGTAAAGCTTTCAAGTTTTCCTTTGTAAACCACATCAAAAATAGCTTTATTGTATTGGTAAAACTTGGTAGCCACCATTGCAGGTAACTTTTCACCTTTTGATACATTGATTTTTTCTGCAAAGTAATTGTTTTTTAAAAGATAGGTGTTTTCATTTTCTCCTTTCAATGTGTAAAAGAACTTTGCGAAAATTTTCCATTCTAATTCAAAAATATTTTCAATAGCTCCAATATTAAAATTTTCAATTTCAAAGATATTTTCAATGCTAAAGTTTTCAAGTTTATAGTCAAAACTATCTACATAATCCACATCATAAAATCTTATTCCATCTTTTGTATTACTCCAAAATATTAAATAGAAATTCAAATCATTAATTTCATTACTGCCTGATAATTTTTGATAAACATTTTCAATGATTTTTTGATAACCGATAGGCTGATTTTCTTTCAATAATTCAAAATAAATTCGATTTCCCTCATTATCTATCGCATCCTTATTTGAAATAAAAATAGGAAATGGACTTGGAAACATATTTTTATCATATTTATCAATTTTTATCTTCAATTTTAAAACTTCTTCAAAAAAAGACAAATTCTGAATAACTTTACCACTATATAAAGAAGGAAAGTCTTTTTTATTGTCTCTCGTTTTATGTAATAAAAATGGTTTTTTATCAGAGAAGTCGCTCAAGAAAGCCGATATTCCTAACTTTACTTTATTATTATAAATTGGACACACATAAGATTCATAAGTAGTATAATCTTTAACTAATTTTTCTTTTTCTCTACCTTTCTTATCTTTTTCAAAAATCAATGACTTAACTTCTTTTTTTGCAAATATCATATTTTTTGCATAAGACTCATAATAATCTCTTATTGCACTAATATTTTCATCAATATAAATTTTTATATATTCATCTTTTTTTAATGAGTTAATAATTTGAAAAAGTTCTGTATCTTTTTCATAAAAAGATTTATTGAAAACTTCAATTAACAAAGTTTTATTTTGATGATAAGCTAAATTTCTTTCAAAAAATGTATTGTGAACTCTTTCAAAATAATTAGTTCTGTTTTTAAAATCTTCAAAAAAGTTAAATCTTTCATTTGCTGTTTTGAATTTATGTTTTTTTGTTTCTACAAGTAACTTGAAAAAAACTGCATACGGAGAATTAGAATGTATCTGTTTTTCATTGTCAAAAGCTTTTTGTGTATCATTATTTACTAATCCACAATAGTACTCTCGCTCTTTCAACTCATATTTCTTTGCAAAATTTTTAAATTCATCACTACTATCATTAAAACAAAAGTCTTTAATTTCAAAAGTATCTTTATCTACAATGATATGAATTCCTTTTGCGATAGCTCTATTTTCTAGAATAATCTTTAAGAAATTTTCGCCATTATTTTCTAAATCCATAAACTCCACTATCTCTTTTATCATCCTTTGTCCTTCCACAATTTATAATACAAGTCATTAATATCTTTTTTATCATAGCACTCCATAGAGTTTGGAAATCCTAAAAGCATATAATCTTTACTTAACTTTTTAAAATTAACTTCCAACTTTTCCAAAATCTCTATTAAGTTTTTAAGCTGAGATGCAAACGGTAAGTTAAACATTCCCAAATTCATAGCACCATCCTCATTATCTTCTATAATTGCATTAAATGGAGTTGGTTTTTTATCTTTAAAAAGGTCGCTATAAATAGTGTTAAGCATATATAGATTTGCATTTTCAGTATAATAAAATAGTTCTTTTTTAGATAATTCAAGTGTGATATGTTTTTCTTTTAAAGACTTTCGTACATACTCTTTAAAAATTGCACTTAAAAAATTACTATCACTGGGGTCGAAATAAAATCCATTTTGTTCAAGTACTAAAGTCATGATATTATACAAATCATCTTCGCCAAAAAGTCCTTTTGATTTCCAGTGTGCTTCTTGAATTATTATCATTTCATTAACCTTTTAAAATATTTTATATATAATATAACCGTAGTTCCTAGGTAAATCCTCTCCTGTAATCTTTTTGCAGTGAAGAGCCTAGGAGATAATTATTTACTATTTTTAGACTTTAGAAAGCACAACCCCTCCGCCATAACTCTGTTTTTCACCAAGTCCACAAGAAAGTGCAACAAATGCTAGTTTTTGACTTATATCATCTTCATTTGGTACTATTTTAAACTTATTTCCAAAGAGTCTTACTCTTATGCTTTTACCATCATTTATCTTTTTCATAAAGTATATTGATTGTGGTTTTTGATTTTTGATTTCTAATAGTTGAATAAAGTTTTGTGTTGGTTTTAGTTTTTCATTATAAAAGTTTTCGTATTTTTTTAAAAGATTATCTTGTAGTTGTTTTTGAAGTTTTAAGATATCTCCATCTTTATCCACTGTCCAAAATATTGATTTGTTATTTTCATCTTTTACAGTTGTAATAGTTGGGGTTATTGTATATAGTTCACTTATAAAGATTTGTTTTACCACTTTTTTTGTTGTTTGTAGTACTTGAAAAAAACTGTTGTTTACATTTTCTCTTAATATTCTTTGAAGTTTATAAATAAACTCTTCATCCAATGAGCGAATTATAAACTCATAGGTGTTTCCCTTCTTGTATAGTTTATCTTTTTCTATTGGGTAAAAGTTCCCAAAACAATAGTTTTTGAAGTTTTTTTCTTCATGAAGTTTTTTTAATTGCTCATCTTTTGTAAAACAATAATTTATATAGCTAGATATGATATCAAAACTACTATTTAGTTCAATCTCTTTTTTAATATATGCCAAGCATTTTAGTTCAAAATATTTCATTTTATCTCCAATAAAATTATAATATAATAATTGTACTGTAAGAATATTTATAGTTTATTAAAAATGACTTATTTAAAACCAATCAAAATTTTGGAAAGTTTTCTATGGATTTTGCTAACTTATCTAAGAACTCATCTCTACTAATACATTTTGCACCAAGTGATTGTAAGTGTTCTGTTGGGGTTTGGCAATCAAGTAGGCTAAAACCTTTTTGCTTTAATCTTTGTACTAGGTGGTATAAAGCAACTTTTGATGCATCACTTTTTTTTGCGAACATTGATTCGCCACAAAACATATCACCAATTACTAAGCCATATCCGCCACCTACAAGTTCACCCTCATAATAACTTTCAAAAGAGTGTGCATATCCAATTTCATGTAAATGTGTATAAGCTTGTATTAATTCATCTTGAAGCCATGTACCATCTTGTGTGGGTCTAAATATGTTTTTACATTCTATCATTACTTGTGTAAAGTTCTCATCAAATTTTACTTCAAATTTCTCTTTTTTTATTGTTTTTGCTAAACTTTTAGATACTTTAAATTCATCTAATTCCATTATCAGTCTTGGATTTGGACTCCACCAAAGTATAGGTTCATCTTCATTGTACCAAGGAAAAATTCCATTTGCATATGCACTAATCAATCTTTTAGCAGATAAATCACCACCATATGCCAAAATACCTTCATTGCAAGCTAATCTTGGGTTTGGAAAAGTATAAATATCATCAGTTAAAGGAGATATTCTCACAAAAATCCTTATTGTTTTTTTGTGATTATAACAAGGCTATCTAAATAGATATCTTAATATATTCTCTTGCATTTTATTTGCTTGTGCCATAGCAAACATACCAGCTTGTACTAAGATATTTAATCTACTAAATTCAGCTGCTTCTTTTGCATAATCAACATCTCGAATAACAGACTCACTTGCTTTTAGATTTGTTTTTAAAGTTATCATATATCTAACAGAAGACTCTAGCTGATTTTGAGTAGAACCAAATTCAGATCTAAAAGTATTTAATGTAGTTAGTGAGTTATCAATATCATCAAGCCAATCTCTAGCAACAGTTATATCTAAACTATTTGCTCCTAGATTTTTCAAGGTATCCAATCCTAAACCAATTGTATTTGATTGTACACCTTTAAGCTCTATTGTATTAGCAGCTTTTTCACCTATTTGAAAAACTTTATCACTAGAAATATCTGTATTTGAATGATTGTTTTGTAAAAGGTAGTTTCCATTGTAGTTTGTTTGAGAAGCAATATTATCTAATTGTCCTAAAAGTTTTGAAATATCTTTTCTTATAGCTTCTCTTCCTGCATCAGTTGTAGTATCTGTTGAAGCTTGCATAAGTTTTGTTTTTACAATATCAATAATATTTGATTGTTCAGCCATTGCTTTATCAGCTATTTGAGTCATTGCTATTGCAGAGTTTGCATTTTCAATACTTTGTTGGACTGAACTTGCTTGTGTTCTTAATTTATCAGCAATTGCAAGTCCAGAGGGATCATCACTTGCACTGTTTATTCTAAGTCCTGTTGATAGTCTTCTTAAAGATTCAGATAAGAGTTTGCTATTATTACTGTAGCTTTCATAAGCAATTAAGCCAGCTACATTTGTATATAATCGCATAGCAAACTCCTTTTTAAGTTAGTTGTATTATAAAGTAGATATATACTCTGCTAAAGCTTCTATTTCTGTTTCATTTAGTGATAGAACTTGACTTTTCATAACACCTTTTAATGCTTTTCCATAAGTATCATTTTTATATCCATTTAATACATCAATAGTCTTTTGTTTATCCCAGCCTTGAATAACTTCAGATTTTCCAAGTGCTTTTACTTCTCCATTTTGTCCATGACATCCAGCACACTTTAAAAATAGTTGTTGTCCTTGATTTGAACTGCTACTTTTCATTATGTCATCAATGCTTTTCTCAATTTTTTTTGTTTTATCTTCTACTTCTTTTTTTACTTGTTTTGTTATTTCATCACTTTTTTTTACAATATCACTTGTTACTTTTGATGCGTCTTCTCCAACCTCTTTTGATGTTTTTTCTATTATTTCACCTATTTGTTTAGAAGCCTCACCAACCTTATTTGAAATATTAGTACTTGCATCTTTAATCTTATTGATTAATTCATCTTTTGAATTACTTACTTCTTCTTGTGTCTTTTCTACATTTGAAGATATTGTTTTCTCTTCTTCTGTTTTTTCTTGACAGCCAGTAAGTAACAAAATCGCCACAAACGAACTAATTAATGCACTTTTCATAAAATAACCTCTTTTTACAATAATATTTTATATTATCCTATAATTTTATTAAAATTAGTTTAAAAACCATTTCTAAAACTTAGTTTAATGTTATAGATATTTAAATGTAAAATCATCTTTTACAAAATCAATCTTAACTTCCCCACCTTTTTTAAGTTTTCCAAATAGTATTTCATCTGTTAACTTATCTTTAATCTTTTCACTAATTACTCTATTTAAAGGTCTTGCACCCATAGTTTTATCATATCCTAGTACTGCAAGCTCTTTTTTAGCTTTTGTACTAATAGTGATTTTAACTTTTTTCTCAACTAATTTTGCCTCTAAATCTTCTATAAATTTACCTGCAATTTTTGCAACGATATCTAAACTTAAAGCTTCAAATGTAATAGTAGAATCAAGTCTGTTTCTAAATTCAGGTGCAAAAAATTTGTTTATGGCTTTATCTTCATTTAGTTTATCATCTTTTGCAAATCCCATAACATTTGCTTCACTAGAACCTAAGTTTGATGTCATAATTAATATTACATTTTGAAAATCTGCTTTATTTCCATTGTTATCTGTTAACTCAGCATTGTCCATAACTTGTAAAAGTACTGACATTAAATCAGGATGAGCTTTTTCAATTTCATCAAGTAAAAGTACACAATGTGGATGTTTTCTAATAGCTTCTGTTAATAAACCACCATTTTCAAATCCAACATACCCAGCAGGTGCACCAATAAGTCTAGAAATTGTATGAGCTTCCATATACTCACTCATATCAAATCTTTCAAAATGAATTCCCAATTGATTTGATAATTCACGGGCAACTTCAGTTTTACCAACACCTGTTGGTCCTGTAAATAAAAAGCTTCCAATAGGTTTTTTATCAAGCCCTAAACCAGCTTTATTTCTTTTTATAGATTTTACAATTGAAGAGACTGCACTATCTTGACCAAATACTCTTTTTTGCATATTTTTCTCTAGTGATTTAAGTAATGACAAATCAGATTTAGTTGCTGATTTTGGAGGAATATGCGCCATTTTTGCAATTGTATTTTCAATATCTTCTTTTGTTATATTTGAAGCTTTTTTTGCTTTTTCTTTTTGAATTTTTTTAAGTGAACCTACCTCATCAATTACATCAATAGCGCTATCAGGTAAAAATCTATCATTTATAAACTTTTTACTTAACTCAACTGCTAATTCTATTGATGGTTTACTATATTTCACCCCATGAAACTCTTCATATTTTGATTTTAATCCCTCTAAGATTATTACAGCATCTTCAATTGAAGGTTCATTTATATCTACTTTTGCAAATCTTCTACTTAGTGCTTTATCTTTTGAAAAATCATTTCTAAACTCGGCAAAAGTTGTAGCTCCAATACATCTTAGTTTTCCATTTGCAAGCATTGGTTTTAATATATTTGATGCATCCATAGCACTTCCACCAACACTTCCAGCTCCAACAATAGTATGAATTTCATCTATAAATAAAACTGCATTATCTATTTGTGAAATCTCTTTTAATAGTGATTTTAATTTCTTTTCAAAATCACCTCTATATTTAGTTCCTGCAAGTAGTGAACCCAAATCAAGTGAATATAACTTTGCTTTATCTAGGCTTGATGGTACATTTTCATTTGCAATTTCAAGGGCAAGTCCCTCTGCAATTGCAGTTTTACCAACACCTGGTTCTCCTACTAATATAGGATTATTTTTCTTTCTTCTACTTAAAACTTGAATTACTCTTGAAATCTCATTTTCTCTTCCAATTACTGGATCAATTTCACCTTTTTTTGCAAGGGCTACTAACTCAACACTATTTTTCTCAAGTACACTTGAAGAAGATTTTTCATCACTTGTTTCTTCTAAATCATCTATTGAACTGTTGTGTGAAATCTCTTCTAATATATCAACTTTTTGAACACCATTTGATTTTAAAAGATATGAAGCATATGAATTTTCATCTTTTATTATAGAAACAAACATATCTTCAACTCCAGCATCTCTTTTGCCACTTGCTTGAGTATGTGCAACCATATACTCTATTGTTTGACTCAAACTTATACTCTCTATTGGTTCATCTTCAATATTCTCAGGCAGTACAGGTGTATTTTCATCTATGTACTTTTTTGTTTTTTCAAATAAATCATCAGTATTTAATCCTAAGTTTGTCAATAAGTTTTCAATAACCTCATCATGTATAGTCATCAAAAAAATATGTTCCAATGTCAAATATTCATGCTTACTAGTTTTTGCATAGCTTACAGCTTGTGCAAATATGCTTCTTAATTCATTGCTAATCATAATATATTCCTATTCTTTTTCCATTAAAGCTTTTAAAGGAAAGCCTTTTTCTCTCGCCATTTTGGTAACTTGTGCAACTTTTGTAGCAGCAATTTCATGGGTATAAACTCCACACAAAGCTTTTCCTTTGTTATGTATGTTTAACATAATTTGTGCTGCTTCTTCTTGACCTTTTCTAAAAACTTTTACTAAAACATCTATTACAAAATCCATTGTAGAGTAATCATCATTTAATAAAAACACTTTATACTTCTTTGGTTCTTCCAATTGTATATCATTATCTAACTCTACTTCAAATTCATTAGCCACTTCAAACCTTTTTTCGATAAAATATTAAATATAAAATATTATACCAAAAAAGAAATTACAATGATAAAAGATAAAAATTACTATTTAAATAAAAGTTTATTTATAAGTGCAACAAATACAGATGTAGGAAAAACTTATGCATGTAAAAAATTTGCAAAGTTTTTAAACAGTTTAGGTCTAAAGGTAGGATACTTCAAACCTTTTGAAACAGGGGTAAAAGATAAACCTCTTGATGGTAGTGCTATGCTTGAGTTAGTAAAAAGCTTAAATAAAGATTTTAATTTTGATATTAATGATGTGGTTCCATATCAGTTTGAACTTCCAGCAGCCCCATATGTAGCAAAAAAAGATGTTGTTCTTGATTTTGATTTTTTAATAAAAAAGAAAAAAGAGCTAGAACAAAAGTGTGATGTACTTATAATTGAGGGTGCAGGTGGACTTATGGTTCCAATTGATAAAGATATTTTTATAATTGATTTAATAAAAAAGTTTCAAGCCCATGCAATACTTATAACTCCTAGTAAACTTGGATGTATCAATGATACTTTATTAAGTATAAATGCTTTAAAACAAAAAAATATAGATTTTGATTTTTACATAAATTTATATGAAGATAAAGATAGTTTCAATGAAGTCTCTTTACCATTTTTAAAAGAGTATTTTCCTAAGTTAAACTATCTAATGGAAGTTTAATTTCAAAACAAGCACCAAGATACTCTTTTTCTTTGTGCTTGAAGTTTTTATTTTTAACTTTAATTGTTCCATTTAGATGTTTTACAACTATTTCTCTTGTCATATAAAGACCTATTCCTGTTCCTTGACTTTGGTGTTTTGTTGTAAAATATGGTTCAAAAATTTTATCCATTATTTTTTCATCTATTCCACCACCATTATCTTGAATAGTTATAAATACAAACTTATCTTTTATGAAAGTTTTTATAATAATCAATCTATTTTTAGAACTATTTTGACTTAAAGCATCTTTAGCATTTGTTAAAATATTTAATATACTTTGCGTTAATTCATTTTGTATTGTATTTAGTTCTACATCTTCAAACTCATAAACTACTTCTATAAAGTTATTTTTAAAAGCTGAATTCATTATATTTATATCTTTTTTTATAAGTTTTGTTAAACAAAATTTTTCTTTATCTTTTGTTGCTTTAAAAAAACTTCTAAAATCTTCAATGGTATGGGATAAATATTGTGTGGTATCAACTATTAATTCTAAATCTTTTTTTAGCTCTTCTTTACTTGCAAGATCATAATCAATCTTTATTGACATTCCACTTGCTGCTGTACTTATTGTACTTAAAGGTTGTCTCCATTGATGGGCTATATTTCCTATCATTTCACCCATTGATGCCATTTTTGATTGATTAAATAACATCTGATCTTTTTTTCTATTTTTTAAAACTTCTTCATCAACCTTATCTTTTAATTTCATATTTAGTTTTTCTAATTCTTCTGTTTTTTCATCTACTTTGCTTTCTAGTGTTGCGTTCATATTTTTTAAAGCACACTTTTGACTTTCTATATTTGTTTTATATTTTTTAAAAATTAGTTCAATTTTTTTTGAAAGAAGCAATGTTAAAAGTGAACCAAATAAAATCACTAAAAAAGCTATTTTAATACTATTATTTAAAAACTTATCTTCTTCATTTTTTTTAGTACCTAAAACACCAATTATACTATTTTCTAAATGTCTTAAATCAATAGTTGTTAAAATAATCCAATTCCAATCTTTTATTAATTTATATGCAATTAGTTTTTCATAATTCTTTGTCCAATAAAAATTGATTTTTTCAAAATCTTTTAAATCAAATGATTTTTTAATTTTTGTTTTTAAATCAGAAATAATAAAATCTTCTAATTTTGCTTTTGTTATATTTTTAAACTCTTTATCATAAATAACTATTGTCTGTTTTGAGCTATTTTTTATAAACTCTACTCTATTAATAACTTCATCTTTTATTTGCTTGTCAATGTCACTTTTATATTTACCATATCCAACAAACCAATTAAAAGGTTCAAACTTTTTTATATATGAAATTTTTTCACAATTTGATAAAGAGTTTGGCTTTTTAAAAAGATATTGAATAAAGCCCTCGTTTGACTTGTAAAAAGTTTTTCTATATTTTTGTAAAAAATCTTGATGCTCTTTATTTTCTATATCTATTATATTTTGATTTTCAAGTTTTTTGTTTATTGGATATAAATAAGGAATAATAGTTTTTTTTGTATCTTCTAAAACAAAATAGTATGTGTCATTTTCAAATCTAATTTGTGCTAAACTTTGTATTAAATCTTTTTTTATATCTTTATTTGAAGCTATTCCTGTATATGAGTTATATTTATTTGAAATAATATCATAAGCTATTTCTACTCTTTTTTTTATTTTTTCATTCATTATTTGTTTTTGAGTAGTTTTTTTATACTTAATATAATCATCCATTGTAGTTAACTTTTGAGAAAGTTTGTTCTTTTCTTCAAGTATAAGTTTTTCTTTCAATCTTGAAATATCTTCATTGAACTTTTTCTCTGTACTTCGCACTTGTGTATAAGTAACTAAAGTTGTTAATAATATAATTAATACAATTGGAGTAAATATTATTAATTTAGATAAGTTTTTTTCTTGGAACATAATAAAAAAAGTGCTTTGTTATAGCCATTGTAAAACCTTTTTATAGTAAAAAGCAACTAAAATAAAAATCGATGAAATAATATAAGTAATTATATCAAGAGAAGTTAAACTTGCCATTAAACCTATAAAAATTGTTGTAACAACATTTGAAAGCATAAAAATCATATCATTATAAGATATAACCCTTCCTAGATATTTCTCTTCGCAATTTTCTTGTAAAAGTGCATATGTATATGACCAAATAACTGTTGTAAAAAATCCAGTAAAAAAAAGTCCTATAAGTGCATAATAAAAATTAAATTGCAATGTAGCCCATAAAGCAATAGCAAATCCTTGAAATATTAAAATATAAAAAAATGTATTTTTATTTGCAAATCGTCCTAAAAAATATGGTCCAATCATTAAAGCAAATGCTCTTATTGCATTTGAGATTCCAATAGCTAAGGGTACTGCAATTACATATTTGTACTCATTTTTTGCAAGTAAGGTTACAAGTGCATCAAAAGATGTTAATCCTACACTTGCATGTAAAAGGATCAAATGAATCAAGATTTTATTGCTTTTTATATATATAAAACCATCTTTTATTATGGTAAAAAACTTATCAGTAATTTTTGAATCTTTAACAACAAAATTTATCTTTGCAAAAACAACTATAGCTAATAAAAAGAATAAAGAATCAATTATTATTGCAGGTTTTGCTCCAATATAATTAACTACAACTCCACTTACAGCCATTCCAAATGCATAACAAAAAGACCAAATAATTGAGTGTATTTCATTTGCTTTTTGTAAAGTAGGACCTTTAACAAGTTTTGCAAGAAGAGACATTTCAGTTGAAAAAAACATAGAAGCACTACTCATTCTAATAAAAATAAAAATAAGTAAAAGCCAAATTTGTTCTTTACTATCAATTAATAAAAAACTCAATGTCATAAAAAACTCAATTATAAGCAAAGATAACATCAAAGGTTTTATCTTAAACCTATCAATTATAGCTCCTGAAAATGGTGCGATTAATACAGCTGGAAGAAAATGCATAGCAGTAACTACTGAAATGGCTAAAGCAGATGAACCAAAGTTCACAAGCATTGTATAAATTGCTACATTTGAAAACCATGCACCAAAATAAGATATAAACTGTACAAGAGATAAATCTCTTATTACTTTGTGTTCTTTAAAAAGTTTACGGTAATTCAATAGATACTAAGACCTCTTGATACATAGCACTATGAGATGTCTCATCGCTTTTATATGGTGTTAAATAGTTTGCTTTTTTATTTCCAGCATAACATAAAACACAATTGGGTTTTACATCTTGTGTTAATTTAACTTCAAAGCTTGCTTCTCCATATTTTGAACGAAGTTTAACTTTACTTCCATCTTTTATATTTGTTTTAGGATTTAAATATAAATAGTTATCAATTTTAAAAGATGAGTTAAGACTTCTTTTTTGTTTAGCTGTTATAAAGTAGTATTCATTTTCTAATTTTTGCTCATACAAATGTTCAATTTCTATATCATCAATAAACTCAAAATTATCAAACACATACTCTTTTGCCTTTGAGTTTTTATAATAGTTTAAAACTTCCTTTTCATCTTTTAAACCATCAAAGTTAAAAACTTCATATAAATATTTTGTTAAATCATATTCACTAATGGTATCTTTTGATGGTTCATTAATTTTATTTGAAACAGCTTTATATTGGTGACCATATGAAAGTCTAATATCTTCTTTTTCTAAAAAAGAACAAGATGGTATTATCAAATCTGCATATTCACATGTATCATTATAAGTTGTTCCCATAAAAACAACAAAACTGTTTTTTAAGCCATTGATAACTCTTTTTGTATTAGGAGCACTTACAACTGGATTTGCACCTTGAATAAATACAAACTCATACTCTGCAAAGTCAATTTCACTCACATCTTCTTTTATTAAATTAGTTGTTGTATCAAACTGACTTTCATAGCCATATGTAGAGTTACTTAAATACCAAACTCCACTATGATGTGAGCTATTATGAAGTCCTAAAAAAGCTGCAAATGAATCAATGCATCTTGTAATATTTGCTCCTTCATAATACTTTTGTACTCCAAGTCCTAAAACCAATGCAACTTTTTTATTTTCTATAATTTCAAAAAATCTATTTATATCATCTAAGCTAACTCCTGTTGCTTCTTCATAAGATATTATTGGTCGACTTTTTGCTAAATCAAAAAAATCTTCACTGGTATCATACTTTTTACAAAATTCATCATCTTCCATATCTTGCATATAAGCAAATCTTGTAAGAAGTAATGCAAGTTCATAATCAGTTTTTGGATTTAAAGATAAGTGTAACTCTGATCTTTTTGCAATATCTGTTTTTATTGGATCTATTGTTATAAATGTTTTATTCTTTACTAATTCATACATATGAGAAGAGGTAACAGAAAAATTTCTTCCCCACACAATAATAACATCAGCTTCAAGTAGCTTTTCAATTGGAGGGTTTACAACTTCACCTCTTGTGGCTTTAATACCTAAACCTCCTCCTCCATCACATAAACTTCCTTGTGTTAAAGTAGAGCCATATTTTGCAAAAAAACTTTTTAAGCTACTTTGCATAACACCTAAGTTTCCACTACCCTTATAAAATAAACTATTGTTTGCATTAACATTTTTAAGTTTTTCTACTAAGATATTTAAAGATTCTTCTAGTGTGATTTTTCTATTATTATAAATAGGTGTTTGTAAATAATCAGCTTTTAAACATGCAATAAAATTAGCGCATAACTTTCCACTTGTTGGAAAATGACCTTTGTTTCCTCTAATTTTGCCATCAACTACAATAGCTTCACATGTGTCATAACAATCAAGTGGACATGCGATTGTTTTATTATTTGAATTCAACTTTTACTAGCCTTGAGAATTTTTTTACATTATTTAAATGAAGTTCAACTTTATATGATGATATATGCTCACTATCTGCAACATCATATATTTTAGAAACTATTATATCACTTTTTTTATCATCAATATATATATCTTTTGATTTTATTTTTTCAATATCATCAATTGGCACAAAAATCTCAAGTTTACCTTTACTTAAATCTTTTGCTTCATAAAGTAGTGTTCCAGGAGTTACATAATCATCTCTTTTTACATTAATATTATAAATGTAATTATTTTTCTCTATTAACTTTTTATTTTTAATACTATCTTTCAAATTTGCAATTTTTATTTTTATATCTGCTTTTGTTGTTTGTAAATTTATTACTTTTAATTTTTGATTATCTTTTTCAAAATCTGATTTTGAAGATACTCTTTTCATTCTTTCATAATTTTTACTCTCTATTTCAATCATGCTATTTACAGCTTCTAATTTATTTTGTGTTTGTTTTAAATCAACTCTATCAACATAAGAGTCAAGTTCAATTATCAAAGAATTATTTGCTTTTTTCCCTTCAATACTTTCATTTGAAAATATCACTTTACCACTAACATTTGACTTTATTTTGTAGCTGTTGATTGGTTCAAGTTTTGCATAAAAAACTGAAGCAAAAACAAAGTTTGCACTAATAAAAAATACTAATAAGTATCTCATTTTTTTCCTTTTTCTATTTGCTTTACAAGTGAATAAATATCTTTTTTCAAAATTTTAAACTCTTCATTATTTTCAATTTTTTGAAGCTTGAAAATCAGTCTATCTAAACTTTCATCTTTTTTAATCATAAAAGCCAAGACTTTTATTAATTCATCTGATGTTTTTGAAGATTTTATTTTTACTAAAAGAGTACTCTCTTTTTGCTTTTTTAATTTTTTAGTTATAACATACTTATATAAATAAACTATTAATAATGCAAAAATAAAACCTAAAAGAAAAAATACTACTCTATCTTTTATTGAAGTTTTGATAACTTCTTTTACAATCACATTATCTTTTTTAGGAGTAATTAATTGTGATTTTTTTTCTTTGGCTTTTTTTACATTAATTTCATAACTATCTGTTTTTTTTCTAACTATTTTCTTTGTTTCACTGTCAAAATATTTTAACTCTAAGCTTTTAAGCTTTATACTATTTTTAGGAATAATAGAAAAACTCTTTTCATAAGTTCCATAGAGTTTATCATCTTTAATTTTAGTATCTATAGTAGCTTTATTTTCAAAGACTTGTGCATCTTTTATATCTAATGTAAAATCATTTATATCATCAATATTTCCATATCCACTAACTTTAATTTTATAAGATACTGCATCACCTTGATTTATTTGTGTTTTATCAAGAGAAGTTTCTATATCAAAACTTCCCATTAGATTAGCACCTTGTGGTAGTGGTTTTGCATCGATTTCTAAGTCATTTGAGTATATCTGTTTTGTTATATAGTTATTATTCATAAAAAAATTACTTGAATTAATATCAAGTAATTGCATCGTAATTTTAAAAGGTTCAATTCTTAATTTTCCACTTTTTTGAGCAAATAGTAAAAACTCTAACTCATTTACAATAAAGCCATCTTCTTTATACTGCTTTGAATTATCTGTTTGCTTATACCAAAAATCTTTAAAATTTGCATTTGATATATTTAAATCTTGTACATTTAAATCTTCTTTATATTTAAATTTTACTTTTAATTTAAACTCTTGTGCTACATAAACTGAACTTTTAGAACTACTAATTTCAAAATCAGCAAATTTGAAATCACTTTTTTCAATCTTTTTTGATTTTACTTCTAAACTTTTTGTTTTATATTTTTTTCCATCAATTTCAAATTCAAAACTTGGTAATACAAACTCTTCATTAGGAAAAAAGCTAAATCTTTTAATAATTTTCTTTTCTACTTTAGAGTTAATTATACTTATTGAGTTTTGAGTAGAGATAGTATTTACTGATTCTTTATTGATATTTTCAATTTTTGGAAAAGTTATATCTTTACCTGTTGCAATAATTGAAAAAGTATAAGCTTCACCCTTTATAAAAAAAGATTTTGCATCAAGCTTTACATTAGCATGTGCAAAACTAAAAAAAAGTATTAAAATTGTAATAAATTTAAATATTCTCATCTTTAAAACTCTACTGTTCCCTCAATGGCAAAATTTGCTCTTGAATCAAGTTCAGCATGGGATAAAACTGCCACTTGAAGTCCAAACTTCTCATATATTTCAGATACTCTTTTTCTTAAAAGTGGATCAACAACCATTGCAACTTTACCAAATCCTCTTGATTCAACTTGCTCTATTGTCTCTTTTGTTTTTGTAACTAGATTATTTATTTCTGAAATAGAAAGCATAAGTTGAGAAACTCCATGTTGCTCTTGAAGCTTTCCTATAAATTGTTGTTCAAGCTCTGGTTTTATAGTTATAATATGAAGTGTTCCATCATTATCTTTAAACCTTTGTGTTATAAGTCTATAAAGTTTACTTCTTACATGCTCAAGTAACACATCAGGTGCTTTTGTAAACTCTGCAATATCTGCAATTGCTTCAACTATTGTTAGCATATCAACAATAGGAATTTTTTCATGTAGTAAGTCTTTACACACTTTTAATAAAGAACCATAAGATGTAACTTTCATAGCTTCTTCTACAACTATTGGGAAATCTTTTTTTAATCCATCAACAATATCAACAATATCTTGTCTTGTAATAATATCTTCAGAATGATTTTTAATTGTTTCTGAAATATGAGTTGAAATTATTGTTGGAGCATCTACAACAGTAAAACCTTTCATAAGTGCTTCTTCTTTTAATTCAGGTGAAATCCATGTTGCATCTAAATTAAATACAGGCTCTTTTACATGTAAACCTTTTAATTTCTCATTACCAATTCCACCCATAGCAAGAAGCTTTTCAGTCTCAACTCGCCCTTTTACTATTGGAATTCTTTTTAAATACAATTGATACTCATTTTGTGCTAAATTTGCATCATCTGAGATTCGAATTTGAGGAATAATAAAACCTAAGTCAGCTGCAATTGTTTTTCTAATTCCTTTAATTTTATCAAGTAACTCTGAATCCCCTTGAACTAATTGTAAAAGTCTAAAACCAAGTTTTAACTCTAAAACTTCCATTTTCATAATAGTTTCAATTGCTTGAGCTTCATCAGGTCCTTTTTGCTTTTTCATCTCTTTTAATTCTTCAACACTTTTTGAAGTTTTAGCAGCACCTTTTTTAGCTTCTTGTGGCTTAAAAAATCTTGTAATAGAATTATCTTGTTCTTCTTGCACCATAAAAATAGTATAACTAGTAGCCATCATCAAAAGTCCCATAATAGACAATATTCCAGTTGGAAATCCTGGAATAAATCCAAAAAGAATCATTCCTATACCAACAAGCATTAATGCTTTGCTATCTTTTACTAATTGTAAAATTGATTGATTTGCAAACCTATCCTCATCCATATTTGAACGAGTAATAATAATAGCCGTTGCAGTTGATAAAATAAGTGCAGGAAGTTGCGCTACTAAACCATCTCCAATAGTTAAAATAGTATATATTTCTCCACTTTGAGAAACAGTCATATCATGCTGAAACAGTCCTATTAAAAGCCCACCAATTAAGTTTACTAAAGTAATAATAATACCAGCAACAGCATCACCTTTAACAAACTTTGAAGAACCATCCATAGCTCCATAAAAGTTCGCATCAGAGATCAACTCTTTTCTTCTTATTTGTGCTTCTTTATCATCAATAAACCCAGCATTTAAATCAGCATCAATTGCCATTTGTTTACCTGGCATTGAATCAAGTGTAAACCTTGCAGTAACCTCAGCAACCCTTGTAGCACCTTTTGTTACAACCATAAAGTTAATTAATACAAGAATAACAAATATGATAATACCAATTACCATATTACCACCAACAACAAAGTCCCCAAAAGCTGATATTATGGAACTTACAGCTTCTGGACCATTGTGACCTTCACTTAAAATAGATCTTGTAGTTGCAATATTTAAAGATAATCTAAAAAGTGCAAGTATTAAAATAATTGTGGGAAATGTAGTAAGATCAGATGGTCTTTGAATATATAAAGAAATCAATAATATAAGTAAAGACAAAGATAAAGATACTACCAAGAAGAAGTCTAAAAGCCCTTTTGATAAAGGAACAATAATAATCATAAGGATAGCAACAAAAAGTGCTACTACAAATAAATCTTTTGACAGTATCTTTCTTATATTCATTTAAACCTAAAACTATCTAATAAAATTAGTTAATGACATTTCATTAGCTTTATTTATCGTCGTATAAAGTGATGTATATGTTAATTCTAAAGCTTTTGCTTCCATTGCAACTTTTGCAAGATTTGCTCCAGCAGTTTCTTGATATAACACATTATAATGTGTTAATTTTGATGAAACTTTTTCTAACGAAACTTCAAAAATTCTATTTCTAACACCTAAATTAGTATGAGCTGCATTTATAGTGTCATAAGCTTTATTTACATTTTCTAAAGTCTCTCTTAATTTATCCATAGCCTCAGCTTCTGTTACAGGTGCACCTGTTGAATCAACTTGTCTTAATGCATTTATTCCTGTATCTAAAATATCAAAGATATTCTCTTTTGCTTCTAAAACTTGCCCTGGAATTGCTACAGGATTAGTTGTTTCATATGTTTTTGGCGTAGTTGATGGTAAAATTTCCGTAACTGGCATAGTTTCAGTAGTAGCACCCATTTCAGTATGCTTAACTATTTCAGGAACACCTGGATCTAAAACCCACTCATTACCAGATTCATCTACAATTCTTTGATTTTCACTAAAATTCAATTTTTCTCCAACTGCTGCTTCATCTACAGTATTCATCATCAAATCAAAGCCAGAAACACCTCTTTCTCTATAAGAGCCCTCTTCCACAGCAACTTTTTTTAAATATCCATTACCCTCATAAGTAATCTTACCAGTTACAGGATCTTCTACAAAAGGAGCTTGACCACCATTTGTTCCACTAAATAAATACTCACCGTTTGCTTGTTCATTTGAAAATAGAAGAATACTTTTTTTCATACCCTCAAGATTGATAGCAATACTTTTCTTTGATTCAGCATCCATAGTACCATCAAGTGCCCTTAAAACTTCAGATTTAATTGTTGACATCAAATCTTTAATATCAGCAACTGAAGAGTCAGCTGAATTATTTTGAGCTTCAATTATTTCGATTTGTTTTTTTATTCCCTCATAAACTGAAACTTTATCCTCAATATAAATCTCTTTTGTAAAAACTAAAGAGTCATCACTTCCATTGTCTATTTTTTTGCCAGTACTTTGTTGATAACTTAAATTTTGATATTTCTCATTTAATATATCTAATCTATAAATAGATTCACTTAAACTATTAATCATTGTAGCACCTCCTTAAGCATACGAACAATATCTTCAAAGGTATATTGTTCTTTAGTGCCTTGAGTAAGAAATTCTCTTATCTTCTCTTTTTTAGCTAAAGCATTGTCAAGTTCTGGATCCATCCCAGCTTTGTATGCACCTACTCTAACAAGTACCTCATTCTCTTTTATAAGAGATAATACCCTTTTTAACTTTAAAAAGTAATTATAGTGATTATCATCAACAACCTTATCCATAACCCTTGAAGCTGATTTTAAAAGATTTATTGGAGGATAAAAACCTTGCTCTGTTAAATCTCTTGTTAAAACAATATGACCATCTAAAATTGACCTACTTTGATCTGCTATTGGATCATTCATATCATCCCCATCAACTAAAACAGTAAAAAATGCTGTTATTGAACCTTTTGCATTACTACCTGCTCTTTCCATAAGCTGTGGTAAAAGTGCAAAAACTGAGGGTGGATAACCTCTACTTACTGGTGGTTCTCCTGTACTTAAACCTATCTCTCTTTGTGCCATTGCAAATCTTGTAACAGAATCCATCATCAAAAGTACATCGTGACCTTTATCTCTAAAAAATTCTGCAATAGCCATTGCTGTAAAAGCACCATATTTACGCATCAATGCAGATTCATCAGAAGTTGCAGCTACTATAATTGTATTTTCTAAATTATCACCTAAATTATAATGGATAAATTCAGGAATTTCACGCCCTCTTTCACCAATTAAAGCAACAACTTTTATTTGAGCTTCACACCCTTTTACAATCATTCCCATAAGTGTTGATTTACCAACACCAGAACCTGCAAAAATACCTACTTTTTGACCTTTCCCTGATGTAAGCATAGAATCAACTGCCTTAACACCTGTTGAAAATCTTTGATTAATTATACCTCTTTCCAATGCAGGCATTGAAACTTTATTTATTGCTGAACTTTCAGGAGTATCTTTAATCTTACCTTTGCCATCAATAGGATCTCCAAGTGCATTTACAACTCTATTTAAAAGACCATATCCAGTCTTAACTGTTAATCCCTCTTTTTGTAAATATACCTTATCATGTATTCTAAATCCCTCAATAAAAGAAAAAGGAACAACTGTAAAATCTTGTCCATCAATTGAGGCTATCATTCCAAGTACTGTATAAAGGTGTTGAACTGATTCAATTTTAACAATATCCCCAACTGCAACCTCAATTCCAGTTGCTACAATTGTTGTTGTACTTATGTGTTTTATTCTTCCAAAAGGAATCGATAAGTTTGCACTATCTATGCTATTTAGTAAACTATCAATATCCATCATTACATCTTATCGCACATTTTTTTATATAGACTATCTTGTGTACCCTCAACTTCTTTACATTTTTTAACATACTCTTCTTTTTTTTGATTATTTCCCAAGGTTTCATAAGCTTTTATGACCTCATAATATGATTTTACTAAATCATTTGGTCTAATTTTTCTATTTGTATCTAATCCCTCTAGTAAATAATCCAAAGCTTTTTGAGTATTATTTTTGTTTTTCTCATATTTTGCTAATTCTTGCTCAACAAAAGGAGAATAAACTCTTGCTTTTATATCTTTTTGTTTATTATACAAATTAGTCAATATCTCATAAGCTTCTTCTTTTTTATCTTGCTCTAATAAATAAAGATAATATTGATAGTAAAAGTCAATGATCATAGGTTTATTTTCATTTGCTTTTATATAATCTTTATTATTTTGTGCATAAGAATAAAACCTTTTCATTGCTATTGGTTCATTCTTTGCATTTAATATCAAAAATCTATATAAAAACTCTTTTGCTAAAACATTTCTATTATCAACCATTTCTACTTTTGCAGAAAATCCCATTGCTTCATCTAATAAGCCTAATTTATATGCCATTTGTTCCAAATAAAGATATATTTGTGCATCTCTACTTCTATTAAATGCATCTTTCATAAGCAAGTATGCTCTTTCATATGGTTCTTGAACCATACATTGAAAAAATCCTTCTTTTGTCTCTTCATCATCTATTAATTTTTGTAAAGTTTCTCTTCTTGATGTCTTTAAAGTAGTATTTAATGAAGCACATTTTCCTTCTGATAAATACTGTTTTATCATCTCTATATTAACCACATCAAAAATTGCACTCATATTGTCATAACCAAATCTTTTAGCAATTGAATTTGAGATTTTACTATAAACTCTTTTTTTTCTTAGTATCGTTTCATACTTTTTATCTCTTTTTTCATTTAATAACTCTTGTAATAATACTTTTTGTTGCATTGATGCAGATTCATTATATTTATTTGAAACAACATTTGGATCAATCTTTCCTTCTCTCATATAAATCTCATCAATATACATTTTTGCTTTATCAACATACATACCAGTTGGATAATTTTTTAAAATATCCTCATATAACTCTCTTGCTTTTATCAAATACTTTGGTGTTCCCTCATACATAAGCATATAAGTATTTGCAAGTTTATATTTAAACTCTTCAACCATTTGCTTATCATCTGTTCGTTTGATTAATTCAGTTAAAATTTTAACTGCAAATTCTGGCATTTCTGCTTTTATTAGCCTATCTACTTTATCTAAAGCTAAATAAGAATCTTTTGCATAGTACTCTATATTTTTATCTAAAACTTTAGAGATTAACTCATAAGCTTCATCATATTTATTATCTGCAATATAAACATCAAAAAGTTCATCTGCTACAATTGTTGCTACTAAAATATCAGTTGTTTTAGTCAACACCTCATATAAAATTCTTGCAGCTTTATTGTATTTGTATTGAAACTTATAGACTTTTGCTAAATGTATTTTTCCATAAGCTTTAGTAACATTATCATTAAAACTATTAATAATAATATTTGCAAAGTATTCTGCTTCACTAGTTTTATTTGAATAAAGTTTTAAATCAACCAAAAGCATATAAGCTTTTGCAAGTTGATCTTCTCTTATTTTTGAACTATTTATAGCAGTCTCAAGCTCTTTTACTGCATCTAGAATAAATCTTTTTGTTTTCTTTTTAAGTGATAACTCAGCATACAATATATAAATATCTGTTTCTAATAGTTTTATTCTATTTTTATTTTTAAAATCATTTATTTGATCATAGGCTTCATCTACTTTGCCTTTTCTTGCAAGCATTCTTACATTTTCAATAATATCAAAACCATCTGCTATTGCTTGTTTTCTTTCTTGAGAAATTTGTTCATTTGCAGAGTTTATAAAGCTATAGTAAAAATCTTTTTTTGCAAAAGAAAATGATACTAATAAAAATAAAATTATTATATTTTTCAAACAACTACCTCTTTTTCTTTTTTAATTCAAATACATATGCAAATATCTCTGCAATTGCTTTATAAAATTCACCTGGTATTTCTTGAGATATTTCAATTTGATCATATATAGATCTAGCTAGTGCTGGGTTTTCAATAATTGGAATATCATTCTCTTTAGCTACATCTTTTATTCTTAATGCAATAAAATCAATACCTTTTGCAATCATTTTAGGAGCAGTGTCTACTTGATTATCATATTTTAAAGCAACAGCATAATGCGTAGGATTTGTAATAACAACATCTGCATCTGGAACATCTGACATCATTCTTTTCATAGACATTTCCATCTGTATTTTTCTAATACGCCCCTTTACTTGAGGATCACCATCCATATTTTTAAATTCATCTTTTATATCTTGCTTACTCATTCTTAATGATTTTAAATAATAAAATCTTGTAAAGAAAAAGTCCATTATAGCAAAAATTATTATAATAAGTAATATACTTGCTAAAAAGATAACAGTTAAATCAATCATTTTGCTTAAAGTTGCATGCAAAGACATATCCATCATTGCAAGATAATCTTCTCCTGTTAACAAAATAATAACAACCATTACTCCCATAATAATAATTAACTTCATTGTTAACTTTAGTGACTCAATTGCTTTTTTTAAACCAAATATATTTCCAAAGCCCTTTATTGGGTCTAGTTTTTGCAAATCAAACTTCAAAGGAGTTACAACAAATCCAAATTGAGTCCAATTTGTAATTAAAGTTAGAAGAAAAACTAAAGCAAATAATGGAGCTAGTGCCGATAACATAGTCATAGTAATAGTATAAGTTAATGTATAATATATATTAGCATCTAACTCTTGTCCTATAAACCCATAGGAATAAAGCATTAATTTTTCTATTTGAGTCCAAAAATGACCTGAAAAAAATACTAAATAAATCGACCCAAAAAATAAAATTGCTGCACCTGTAACTTCCATAGATTTATTGACATTACCCTCTTTCTTGGCGTCTTCAATCTTTTTGGGTGTGGGTTCTTCGGTTTTTTCATCTTCATCAGCCATAAACTAAACCTTATTGAAACTTATTTATAAAGAAATTTGTAAAAGAGTGTGTAAAAATCTCCATTCCAAATATTAAAAATAGAAAAATAACTGCAAACTTCAACTGAAATGTAATAACAAATGGAGAAAATGCAGGCATTGATCTTGTACCATAACCATAATACAAATCAAGTATAAATGCAATAAAAAAAAGAGGCAATGCAAAAGAGAAAGAAAAAGCAAAAAGCCTATTTATTTCATCAATAATAATCTGTATTCCATCATATGAAAATATATCAAAATAACCCAAATGAATTATAGAAAAACTTTTTACTAAAATAACAAATGTCATTTCATACATACCTGTTTCAAAAAAAAGCACTAAAGCAACCATATATAAAAACCTATTTACAACACCTTCTTGTGTCCCTGTTGCAGGGTCAAACATATTTGCCATAGATAAAGCTGTTGAGTACTCAATTAACTCCCCTATTATTCTAACAGCAGAAAATATAATATGTACAAAAAAAGCAGCAACTGCTCCTAATGTTATTTCACTTATTAGTGAAAGTACAAACATATCTTGAGTAACTATGTTTTTTACTTCAATAATTGGAAATAAAAATATTGTAACAAAAAAAGCAAAAGTTACTCTAATTTTTGGACTAACTGCACTATGACCATAAACTGGCATAAAAGCTACAAAAGATAATATTCTTGCAAGAAGTAGTAAAAATTTAATTACTACAGCTTCATTTAGTAAGGATAAAAAGGCTTCCATTACATATAATTTGAGCTTTCTTCAGATTTTTTATTTGAGTTATTCATTGAGTTTAAAATATCAGCAGAAGATGGTGTTTCTCTTCTATTTTGTTGTCCTTGCTGATTTGAAGAGTTACTATCTTGTCCTTGATTATCAGAACTTGTACTATCATCAGATGTAAAATTAAGATTAAATTTAGTATCAGAATCAAAATTCTTTAAAAGTGCATTTCTTAAGCCTGTTTCATTATTAACAAAGGCATCAAGTGTTGCTGCATTTGATATATTTAAACTAATATTAAGACCTGAATCTTTATCACTTTTCATTAAAATAGCAATTGAACCTAATTGCGCTGGTAAAAGATTTATTCTAAAAGCAGTTACAGGTGGTTTGTAGTTTTCATACATATTTCTTGCAACATCAGACATCATTGAAGACATTTGTTGTTGTGCTCCTATGATTCTGCTTTGAATACTCATGGCTAAATTATTTGGAACATTAATATTAACATCAGTTCCTTGATTAGCCGATGAAGAAGATGAAGAGTTTGATTGTGAATTTGCAATATTACTATTTGATATTTCTTGCATAATATTTTTATTTGTTGTTAGTTTTTCTATAAAATTATTTCTTTGTATCTCTTTTTGTTGATTATCTTTTAATTCAATTTTTGTTTCTTGTAAACCCAAGTCAAGCTGTTTTGCACTTGTTTTTATATCATCAACACTTTTACCCTCTTTAGCAGTTTTTACACCCTCGTGTTTTGCTATGATTGATTGATTAGCAATACTATTTTTTTGAGAACTTAAATAAATATTTGTTAAAACATCATTTCTATTACTCAAAGGTACTTTTTGAGGTTCATTTACTTCTAATTTTTTTGAATCAATTATCTCTTTATTTGAAAGTTTTGATTCATCAACTAGTTTTTCCAATAAGCTTTTTGATGAGTTTTTATTTTCTAAAGGAACTTCAGCTTTTTTATTCTCTGTAGAGGTTTTTGGATCAAGTTTTGATAGCTCTTGTGCTACTTTTTCATTTTTAGTATTATTTTCTGTTATAGAAGATGTGTTATTTGATGAGTTTTTATTAACTTCTGTTGAGTTTTCATTTTTATTTTCTTGTGTTTTTAAAACTTGATTTTTGTTATCATTTATATTTTCTTGTATTTTTGAATTCTCTTTTTTTATTTCTAATTTTTGATTATCTATTGATTCTTTTGAGTTATCTATTTTAACTTCTTTACTATTTTGTAGATTATTTTGTTTTTGTTCAATATTTTCATTATCTACTTTAGTATCTTTTTTTGTATCTTTCGTACTATTTTCTATATTTAAATTTTCATTTTCTGTTTTACTAATTTTTACTTTATTATCTACTTCTTTTGATGTTTCATTTGTATTTATATTAGTATCTTTTTTTATATTATTTACATTTATAGTTGTCTCTTCTGTTTTTAAAGCAGTTCCATCTAGTTTAGTTTTAAAATTTGTATTTTCTGTTTTATTATCACTATTTGAACTATCAAGTTTTTTATCATTTTCTATATTTTCTAAAGAGCCATTATTTATTTTAATCTCACTTTTACTATCTTTTAATTGTAAATCTGATGTTTTTTCACTATCTTTTTTTGATAACTTTTCACTATTTGGTGTTTGCGTTTTTTCTTCTTTTTCTATTTTATTATCACTATTTTTATCTAAAGAGTCTTTAGTAACTTTTTTCTCATCACTATTTATATTCTGTTTTGATTTTTCAATATCTTTTGTATCTAGTTGATTTTGCAATAACTCTTTTATATTTTTGTTATTGTTATCTTTTTTTACCTCTTTAGTATTATCATTGCTAGTTAAATCATCTGTTTTTTCAGACTTATTAGCTTTTTTCTCAGCTGATTCTTCTTTTGTATTAGGATTTATTTCTTCTTTTTGAGTATTTGTTTTTGAAGTCAAAGAAGACTCATCCAAATTTTTATCTTTTTTTGGATTTGTTTCCAAATCTTTTAAAATATCACTACTTTTAGTATCACTTTTTTTATTATCTTTTGATTCTAAACTCTTTGAATCACCTGATTGCTCACCTTGAGTAGTTTTATCTTTTTTTGTAGTAGAGTCTTTATCTTTTACATCTTCTTTATTGATAGCTGTTGCTTTTTTTGCTTCTAAAATCATTCTATCAAGCATTGACATCGAACTATTATCTTTTTTTACTTCTTTAGTAGTACTATTTTCACTATTATCAACTTCTGCATCGTTTTTTGTTTTTTCTTTATTTGTTACACTACTATTTGAAGAGTCAGTTTGCTTTGTATTTTCAGATTTTTGAATTTCACCTTTTGTATTTGATACTTTTTCTTTTTCAATTGATTTATTATCTTTTGTAGAAACTTCTTCTTTGCCTTTTGAGCTTTGTGCTAAAATTGAATCAAATAAAGATAGGCCTTCTTTTTTTTCTTTAGTTTCTTTAGTACCAAAACTATTTTCAGAAGATGACTTAGTCTTTGAAGATGATAATAAATCCATTTCTTTCATAATACTATGCCTTTAAAATATCAAGTGTTTTAGTATCAATATTTTTATGTGTATTAAAAGAAGCAATATTTGCTTCATATGATCTTTGAGCTTCTATTAAATTAACCATTTCAATAACTGGATTAATATTTGGATAAGCCACATATCCATCTTTATTTGCATCTGGATGTGCTGGTTCAAATCTCATAATAGGGTCTGCATCATTTTGAACAATTGACTTAACGCCAACTCCTCTTAATTCATCTGCACTTTTTTTACTATTTGATTGTTCAATATCATTACTATTTGATTTTTCTGCTTTATTTAATAAAATCTCTTCAAATACAACATCTTGTTTTTTATATGGTCCGCCATCAATTGTATTGGTAGTTTGCGCATTTGCAATATTTGCACTTACTACATTTATTCTAGTTCTTTGTGCACTCATTCCTGAAGTTGCTACATTGTATCCATCAAAAAAACCCATAAAATCTCCTTATTATGCTTGCATTCTTGAAATCTCTTTATAAGCAGCAATTGCTTTATTTTGAACTTCTAAACCTAATTTCAATGAAAGCTCAGCCTCTTCAATTTTTTGAACTGCTTCTTGAAGATTTTCAACTTTACCTGTTGCAATGCCTTCCATAGCATCATATCCATCAATTTGGTGCTGGTTTACTTCACCTACTGCACCTTTTAACATACTTGCAAAAGATTCATTCTCTTTTGGAGAGTTTACTTCATTTTTTACTTGTGAAAGTCCTAAAGAACCAATTGAGTCTTTAATTGAAGAAATATTCATTTTTTACCTCACTCTTTTTTATCTGCGCTTGCATTGGCATCATTGATACTCATCTCTGCAAGCATTGCATCAATTTTTTCAGAATTATATTTAAAATCCAATTCCTCTTTTTTGTTATCTAAACTAAATAGCAAAATAATCAAAGATAACATCATATTGGATACTCCTTTTAAAACAATTGTAACACCAACAATTCCAAAAAGCATTTCCAAAGGAGTAAATAAGTCTGCATTCACTACAAAAAATATAAGTGTAGCAAAGAATCCAGTTGCAATATACAATCTAAAGATTCCCGTATTTATTACGTTTTGGGAAAACTTTTCTACTACCATAGTATCATAGTTCCTTTAAAACAATAATATTTAATACACTTTTTCTGTAATATACAGACACCTTACGCAACCTTATTTTATATTTTTAAGTAAAGTATCAATTATAGCTTGTAGTTGCTTAGTTGAGTCATCATTTTTAAACTCAAAACTAAATAATTTTCTTAACCGGCCAGTTGTTGAAATATTTGCAGAAGTTGATACATTACCTATATATTTTACCATAAAATTGTCATTTAATCTATTTTTTTTAGCTAAATTTATTAAAGAATTTGAAATTGTATTCCCAATTTGATGATTTTTTGTATGATTAAAACATAACATAAGCTGTTCTTTATCTTTGGATAACATTTTAATTAAAGCATAAAGGTCAGTTAATGCACTAGGATCAGTTGTAGTAACTGCTAAAATATTATCTGATATTGCTAAAAACTCTTTAACATACTCATTTAAACCAGCTCCTGTATCAACTAAAACAACATCAAACTCATTTAAGCTAATAATATCTTCAACTATTCTTGCAAAAACAAAAGAGTTAGAGTGATTTGAATACTGATAACCACTCTTTCCTGCAACTAATGATATATTTTTGTAAGCTGTTTTAAGTAAAACTTCATCAATAGTAATTTTTCCTTCAATATAATCAAAAAGTGTATATTTTGGTTTCATATCAAATAATACTTGCATATTTGCTAAGCCAATATCAGCATCAACAATTGCCACTTTAAAACCTCTTGAAGATAATAAATAAGCAATATTCCCTGTAAAAGTTGATTTACCAACTCCACCTTTTCCTGATGTAATTGTTAGTAATTTAGTTTTTGATTCTCTTTGTCTATTTTTTGTAAGATTGATTAATCTACTTGCTTGATTTGAAATACTATTAAACACTCTTATCTCCTTGGACAAGAACTATTCATAAAACAGTCAATCAAAAAAGATGCATCTGATACTATTAAATCATCTGGAACATTTTGTCCTATAGAAAAATATGTAATTGATTTTTTTGTTTTATGTGCAAATGAAATCAAATTCCCAAAACTTCTAGTCTCATCAAGTTTAGTAAAAGTTAAATAATCAATATTTAATCTTGAATAGTTTGCATAAATATCAATTAAATCACTTTGCTTTACATTTGCAGGAAGCACTAATATTTTTTCAATAGGCAACTCTTCTATTCTATTTTGATACTCATTTATTAACTCGATTTTATCCACATCATATTGACTAGAACCAGCAGTATCAATAAATATATAATTACAATCTTTTAATCTAAGTAAAGCTTCTATTAAATCCTCAGGATTTTTAACAATCTCCAAAGGTAAACGCATAATATTTGTATAAGCTTGCAATTGTTCAATAGCTCCAACTCTAAATGAGTCTAAAGTTACAATTCCAACTTTATAGTTTTGTCCTAATTTATAGGCATATCTAGCAGCTAATTTAGCTATTGTTGTAGTTTTACCAACTCCTGTTGGACCAACCATCATTGTAATTTTTCTTTGATGTTTTCTTAATGGCACTTCATGTTTAATAGGAAGTATTCTTCTTAATATTAATTTAAAAAAATCATTAACTTTTTTAGGATTTGCCTTTAATGAAACTGGTAATTGTCTTATTGTTTTTTTCATTATTGTGTATGTCATCTCTTGATCAAATTCATTTTGTTCAAAAAGATTATACATATCTACAAATTCAGGTGGAATAGTCAAATCATATAGCTGACTTTTAGGATCCCAAATTGATTTTTGCACTTGCCCAATTGCATCTTGCATCTTAAGTATTTCTGCTCTAAAATCATACACAGAAGCCTGGAATTTTTCATCTTTTTTGGGATCTTTAGAAACAATCTTTTTTGTATAAGTTGACTTCTTTATAGGTTCATTAATTGTGCTATCTTCTAATGCAACAACCACCTCATACATATCTTTATTGCCATCTTTTGCACTAGATATTTTTTTAGTAGATATTACAATTGCTTCTTCACCACACTCTTCTTGAGCTTTTTTTAAAGCAATTGTTGGTGTTTCTCCTAAAAATGAAAGCATATTCATTCTACTCTTCCATCTTTATAGATTTTTTCAATTTTTCCATCACTTCTTTTTATCCTAATATACTCATCGTTTTGAAAAATTATCTCACCTCTTTTTTCTATTTCCAATGCACCAAATTTAAATACAACTGCCTCTTTTTTATAAGGCTTTACATCTTTTGTACAAATCACACTACTTTTTCTAATATAGTGTAGTGCTTCATATTTTTTATTATTTAAATCAGCTAATTTAAGTGGTTTACAATACTTTTCAACACTATCAACTTTTCTTAGCATTAAATCTCTTGTATCAACTATTGATTTATAATGTATAGCTTTTTTAGCAACTAAAACATCTATTGCATTTGCATTAAGAAACATAAATATAAGTAAAAAACTAAGCCTTAACATCAAGTAAAGCTCCTCCATTATTTTTTGTAAGATCTTCAACTATCTCTTTATACATTTGCTGAACAGGTAAGACTATTGATGCTAACTCTTTGTTAAGTTTATAAAGACTTCTTAGCTCTTCTTCTAAATAATCGACCTTTTGTCTATAAATATTAACATCTTCTCCTGCTTTCATTTTTTCAACAATCAATTTATTTAATTCTATTTTTAATGATGATATTTCATTGATCATCTCTTCTTTTTCACTATTTCTATCTAGAAGTTTTTCATGTCTTGCTTGTTTTATATCTTCAATATCTAATTTTATTGATTCTTTCATTTTATCTATAAGTTCTAACATTGTTTCAACTGTTTGTTCAATCATAATAAATCCAATCTTTTATTTATTGTTTTGGCTTAAAAATTGATATAACATATCACTAATTCCCATAGTACCTTTTGTATTTTTAGATACTGTTTCTGTATACATTCCTTTTATAATATCAGAACCAGTACCCTCACCTGCAACATTAGTACTTTTCAATGATATATCCATTAATTGTTGAGCAAAAAAAGATTCAAAATCATCACATACTTTTTTTAAATTTTCATCATCTAATTTTTTTGCATCTATATTTTCAAATTTGTTATTACTAAACTCATTTTTAGTAACAATTGGTGTGCTAAGTTCAATCATTATTCCAACCTATCAAAGAAATTCTCTTCATTTAAAATATCAGATTGATCATTTTCAGAAAAAAATCTGATTTCAACTCTTCTATTATCAGAAGCAACTTCACTTTTTGGATGATATGAACCATAAGCAGAAACTTTCAACTGCCCTGGTTCAATTCTATTTTTTATCAACTCTTTTACCACTTCAACAGATCTTAATGCTGATAAATCCCAATCATCTCTTGGTATATCTTTATTTTTATAAGCTCCATTATCAGTATGTCCTATTACTTCAATTGCAAAAGTTTGAGGCATTGTTCTTATTACTCTTGCTATTTTAGCAATAAACCTCTTAGAAGCAGCATCATTTATTCTATACTCACCAGGTTTAAACATTATAGTTGATGGAATATCTAAAACAAACTCATTCTTGCCCTTTGTTATTTGCATAACTTGTGATTGATCTGCTGCAGTGTCATTTGCAATTTCAACAATCTCTTTGATTTCATTTGAAGCTTGCTCAATCCCCTCTTCTGCTGCTGTCATATTATCAGAACTATCACTATTACTTTGATTATTTGAGTGTTGATCTGTTTGTTCTCTAACATCTGAAGTTTTATCTAAAAACCCCATTGCTTTTTTCATAATGTCAAAATACTCTTCAACTTTTTTCTTATCCATAACAGCCATAGATAAAAGTAAAATAAAAAAAGTAAGCAATAAAGACATAAGATCACCAAATTGAACAAGCCAACCTGGTAAACATTTAGGACAATCTGGACATTTTTTCTTTGCCATATCTATTTCTATTCTGGAAGTTCAACTAAAATTGAATTTAGTTTCATCTTAATATTACCTATTGACTCCTCTGCTGCAATCATAGAAGCACCTGAAATAATAACTTCACAAGCTGTCATCTCAATATCATTTTTTCTTGCTAGTTTATTTTCAATTACACCTGCAAATAAAGTACCAATTAAAGCTCCATACATAGTAGTAATCAAAGCAACTGCCATAGCTGGACCAACTGCTGCTGGGTCAGATAAATTTGCAAGCATAGCAACTAACCCAACTAATGTACCAATCATACCCATTGAACCAGCTGTTCCTCCCATATTTCCAAACAAACCAATCATTATATTATGTCTTTTTTCCATATGTTCCATTTTTAGTTCAAGTAAAGGCTCTAAAACTTCTGGTTTTGTTCCATCAACAATTAATTGAAATGCCTCTTTTAAAAAAGGATTACTCTCTTGCATAACTTTTTGTTCAATATGCATTACACCATGTTTTTTAACTTCTGTTGCATAAAATATCATTTTTTCAACCAATTCAGGTAAAGGTTCAGTTTTTACTTCATTAAATGCAACTTTTATTGCAGGAGTCATTCTTTTTAATTCATTAGTTTCAAACTGGCCAGCTGTTACAGCTAGTGTACCACCTAAAACAATTATTAGTGATGGGATATCAATATAAGCTCCAAAACCTGCACCACCAAGTGCAATTGCCAAGATTACAAATGACCATCCCGCTATAATTCCGCCTAATGTACCTTTATCCATCTACTTCAATCCTAACTGGTTTAATCTTAATGCTTCGTTTCCTATACTTTTTACTTTAAGTCCAAATTTTCCCTCAACAATAACGGCTTCACCCTCACCAATTTTAACACCATTTACAAGTATTTCTAAAGGCTCATTTACCATTTGGTCAAGCTCTATTATCTCACCTATATCCCAACGCAAAATATCTTTTAATAAAAAGTTCTTTGTTCCTAGTCTTACACTAAGTTTTAACTTTATATTAAACAATAATTGTAAATTGTGTGCAGAGTTTTCAGATAATAAAGAACTAATACCAAGACTATCACTTGATGAAGTTTTATTTGCTTGATTCGAAGAACTGTTTTGTTCATTACTGTTTGAATCTTCTGATGCTAATGGTAAATCTTGTTCATCATCTTTGCCTGTTATAGCACTAATAAAAGGAAGTATTAATTTGTCAAAACCAATAATTACAGGTAATTTTTCAGAATCCATAGATAAAGAAAATTCATAAATATTCTCTTGATCTTTCATTGATGAAGATTCAACAATTGATGAGTTTAATACTTCAAACTTAATACTTCCTATATCATCAAAATTTTGTGCATTAACAGATGTTGAAAAACTTCCACAAATATTGGAAGTGATTTCATTAACTGCATCAGCGATTTCATCATCTATATGTTCTTTTAAATCACCCATTCCACCTAGCATAAAGTATTCAAACTTCGTAGCTGAAATAGTTGGAATAAAAAATGACCAATTACTCGTACCAGCACTAAAATCAAACTTAACATCGACTTTTATACATTGAGTTGCTTCATAGTTTTCTTGATTTAACTCTTGTATATTATCAATTGTTGAACCTTTTGATAATAGCTGTTCTAATGTGTTTGTTAACTCATCTTTTAATATATTTGATAAATCTGATGCCAATTAATATTACCTTTTACTTAGACTCGTCTAGTTTTTGTTTAAGCTCATTAAGCAGTTGAGCTTTTACTCTCATCATATCTTCTGTTGGGTACTTATACTCAGCATCACCTCTTTTAACTTTTACAAAAAAATCTTGTGAACTTTTGTTATATCCAAATCTGACATTATCTAAAATCACTTCATTTTTATCAAAAGCTTGTTGCGAACCTTGAGCATTTTTATACTTCTCATCAGGTTCAACTCTTTTGTCATTATCAACTTCTGCAACTTTTTTTGTTTTTTCTACATGATTAACTTTTGCGTTATCAATGTCTGCAACTCTTCCTAATTCCATAGCTATCTCCTATAAAATTGTCTATTACTTAGATTATATCAAAAAACAAATAAATTTTTAACTCTTTTATAAAGATTCTAAAAACTCATCCAATCCTTTAAGCCTAATATCAATCATACTATCTAGATATTTTGACTTAAAATACTGCTTTGCACTAGATAATTTCAAATCTTGAATTAACTGAACTCCTGTTAAAAAATCAGCATCATGATCATTTAAAACTGCTTTAATTAAAGAGATTTGAATAGAAGCTTCATTTTTTCTTCCTTGATCAAGTAAAGCTGCAACTTGTAAATACATTGTGTATTTGTCTTCTAAATCATACTTTTTTTGTAAACTATTTAATATTTCCAATGTTTTTTTAGAATTTCCTATATATAACTCTTTTAATGCACTAGTTCTTAAAAAAGATGGGCTATTTTTAATTTTTAACTGTAAATTTGCCTTATAAAAAAGTCCCAATGATTTTAAAATGTCAATATAATACCTAGTAACCACAAGAGGACCTTCTAAAAAATTATCATTTATATATAAAGGAACATTATCTTGAAGTCTTGAGAAATAGTCATAATTACTCTCATTTTTTCTTTTTTGTATTAACTTCATCAAATAAACAAAAGGATCTTTATTATACTCTTCAAATAAAACACTATTTGAAACATCTTTCTTATCTTTTTTATCTTTTAAAAACTCTATAGCAGTATAAAAAATTGTATCTTCATAATATAAAGGTTTCTCTTTTACTTTAGTTTCAGGCTCTAAAAAGAGTGAAAAAAGTGCTTGTCCAAAATATTTATATAAGCCTTGGTCTGATTTAATATTGCTTTTTATATATTCAATGTCAGGTACTTTTTTATCTATTCTTTTTGCAGCAATTAAAGTCATAACAGAAAATAGTTTATTTCCTGGATTTAATTTGTATGCTTTTTCAAAATAGTTATAAGCATTATGAAAATCATAAATATGAGCATATGAAAGTGCAAGATTATAATAAACATAAGATTTTGATTTAGTATTAATCAAACTTTTAAGCTTATTTACACGAATTATTGGATCTTCTTTTATTATTTCAATAAATTTGGCATTATACTCAACCATTTTTTCAAGGCTTTGTATATTTTGTTTACTTTTAAAAATAAAACCTTTTGAAATATCATAAATAATCTCTTGATTATCAGAAAATACAAAAGGAGCAAAATAGAAAATATAATCTATTTCTCTTTTTTTTGTAAAATTAGTAACAAACTCTAAATACTCTTTTGCTGAATACTTATCTTTATTAAAAAATAGCTCTAAAGGTAGTTCTAAATTTGTTTTAAAACTATTTTTTCTTTTATTAATAAGATCAATATTATCCATAAGTTTCTCAAGATCATTTGCTTTTAAATCTCTATAAACCATAATCCACAAGATTTTATCAAATCTACTTTTATTATAACTACTCTCTTTTGCAAGTTTTAGATACTTCTCAGCTTGAACATAATCTTTTAATTTCAAATATAATAAGGCTTTTTTTAAATCTAAAGGAAATTTCATTTTATTTAAAATTTGTAATGCTTTTTCATAATCTTTTAAAAGTATTAAAGTATCAGCTAACATTCTTTTTGAATGCTCTGTTAGATTTTTATGTTTTTTAGCAATATCTATTATAATATCTAAATATCTACTATCTTTTGTAATTTGATATAAATAATAACAAGTTGACATATATGAAAAAGTATTTTGATAAATAGCTTTTTTATAATTATAAATATTATTAAAATACAACTTTGCATTTTCAATCTCACCCATTTTATAATAAGCAATTGCTATATTTAAAAATGAGGGTATTTTAATCGCAGTTGAAGTTTGCTTGAATATATCTATTGCTTTTTTATACTCTTCTTTTTCCATCATTAATACAGCTTTATTAAAATCAAACTGTAAAGAAAAACTATCTTGTTTTTGCTTTATTTTGTCATAATTAAAAATTATTTCTGGTTGGGATTCTAATAAATCTTTATTTGCAAAAACATTAGAAGTAAAAAGTATAAAGAAAAAATAAAAAAAAGTTTTTTTCAAAATTCACCTTTTAAACCATTGTATTAACTTGAGCATATAACTCCTCAGTTCTTTCTTCTAATACTTCTACTTTATGCCTTAATTCTGCATTTTCTAATTTTGCTTTTTGCAAATCACTTCTTGCTACTTGCAAAGTATCTTGATTATTTTTAAGTGTTGAAGTACTTATTTTTAACTGTTTTTCATATTTTTCAATAATCTCTTCTAGTTTTTTATACTCTTCTTCCATGATATTTTTTTCTTCATTTACTTTTCTATATAAAGATTTATAAACATTCATACTTGAGAAAAAATACAATAATAAAACACCAAATAATATCAATAATAAAAAATTTTCCAATCTTTACCTTTTTATAATAAAATAGGGAATACCCTATTTTATCTTTTTAGATTTATTAATGTGTTTAATAATTGATCTGAAGTTGTAATTGATTTAGCATTTGCTTCAAATGCTCTTTGAAATACCATTAGGTTAACTAAACTTTCACTCAAATCAGCTGTACTTAACTCCAATGTTTTCCCCTCAATTTTTGCAGTTTTTGAGTTGTTTGTATTATAAATTGGATCACCAGATGAGTTTGTTTTTGCAAGTAAGTTATCTCCTGATGGTAAAAGTCCTCTTTGGTTATTAAATAATGCAATAGAAACTTGTCCAATAGCAAAATCAACTCCACCTTGCTTCATAGTAATTAAACCTGATTGATCAATATTAAATTCACCAAAAGGAGAGTTTGAAATATTTAAAGCATCTAATTTTAATTGAAGTGAGTCTTGTGTTGCTGTTTGCTCAATTGTATTTGTTATTTCTAAAAACTCTGCTCCTGCACCTTTTCTACCACTATAATCAGCATTTTTATCTTTAACTATACTATTTGTAGTATCTGTTAAAGTTGTACTAAACTCTAAATCATATTTTGAATCTTTAGTTGATATTACTAAGTTTCCATTTACATTTTCAACTTTAAAATAGTTATTAAATTGAACTTGTTTTGTAGTATCCATAGGATTTCCACCATTTTGAATAGCAGCTACCATCTCATCTACATTAGTAATATCAACCCCACCATTTGATCCTTCTAATGTCAATGAAAACTCAATATTCTTTTTCAATGTTGGATCATATATAGAAAAATCTAAAGTATGGTCAATACCTGTATCAAGAGTTGCTAAATCAGCTGGAGCGTATACATTTCTTTGATTACCAGTTATTGCTCTTGATAGGGCATCTTGAATACTTTCCAATGCACCAACACCTGTTCCTGATTGTGCTTTTGTTCTACTTAAAGTATCATTTACTTCACCACTTACAGTTGTACTTGAACTCATTTCTTGAATACTATTAATAATAAAATCTTGACCAGGAACAAGAGATTTTATCTCTATCATACCTTTATATACATCTAAAGGATTTGTTGTTGAGTTAAAAGTATCTTTTTCTTCAAATTTACCTTGATCAACTGCTTCTGCTGTAATTGGATCAATTACATTATAAGCAGTCATTCCAGGAACAGTAGAAGAGATTTTATCTGCTAAGGCTTTATAAGTTGCTATTTTACTTGCAACTAAATTATAATCTTCTGTTACACTACTAGCATATGTTGTTTCTGTAGCAGTTGCATTTGAACCAAATGTAACTTCAATTGTACCAGTACCATTATTTTTTGTAATACCTGTTGGAGGATTACCACCACTAGTTAAAGCCTCATTTGTATTAATAGCATTTTCTAAACCATCCAATATCTCTTGCATTGTTGCATCTGTATCAGAATCATAGTGAACTTCAGTTCCATCAATAGTCATAGAGTATCTTGTATTATTAGCAGCAGTTATAGTATTTGTAATCGTTGTAGTTCCTGAACCTGTAACTACTGAATTACCAGTATCACCACCTGCAAAATCCACTAAAGAAGTAATCAAGTCATCTGTTGCATTTGTACTTACAAAGTTTTGAGCAATTTTTGTTCCATTAATGGTAATTGAAATTTGATCACCCTCACCTTTAAAAGTTTCACCCTCAAATCTTACTTGTGATTTTTGTGAAATTGAAGTTGAAGAAGGACCATCAGGAGTATTTTTCAAATCTTGCAATCTTCTTGTATACTCTTTTTTAAGTATTTCAATATCATTTAATTTTGCTGCTTTACTTTTAAGACCTGTTCCAGAAAAGGCATCACTTGAATCAGCTCTAGTTGTTGACACATAATCAGTTGCTTTTGCAGTAATTGTTTCTACATAAGTATCATGCCTAATAATTCTTGAACCTAATAATTCAGAATAATCATCAGTAAATAAAGTTGCATTTGGATTAGTTGAAATTACATCAGAATCAGTATCAAGTGGCCTCATAGCCCATCCTTGTACCTCATTTCCTGCTGCATCTTGTAAAGTTCCATTATCACCCATTCTGAAGTTACCAGCTCTTGTATAAAAAGATTCTGATGTTCCACCTTGGGTTTTATTTTTTACTGTAAAAAATCCATCTCCACTAAGTGCCATATCATAATTTACACCAGTTAACTTCAAGTTCCCTTGCACATAAAGTTTTTCTGCATCTAAAATTTTTGACCCTTTACCAATTCTATCTTGGTACATTTGATCTGCAAAAGAGATTCTTGAACTTTTATATCCTATTGTATTTACATTGGCTATATTATTAGACTCATTGTCTAATGCTGTTTGCTGTGATGATAACCCTGAAATACCTGTCCAAAGTGCTCCAATCATGATTTATCCTTTTTATATAAATCTTAAACATCTAAACTTTAAATGTTCAAATATTAATACTTTAAAAAGTACTAATATCTAAACACTAAAGCAATACAGTTAACTATTTTTTTAACTGTATTGCTGTTTTTAAAAAATCATCAGAAGTAGTAACTGATTTTGAGTTTGCTTCAAATGCTCTTTGATATACCATAAGATTTGTTAAGTTATCACCTAAGTTTGAGTTACTTAACTCTAAAGTTTTCCCCTCTAGTGTGTTTGCATTGCTAGCATCAATTGCATCACCTGAAAGATTTGATTGTGAAAACAAATTATCACCCTCTGGATTTAAACTAAGTTCATCATTAAAGTATGCAGTTGAGATAGAACCTATGATAAATTTATTGTCTCCATCTTTTACAAATATTTTCCCATTATCAATTTCAAGTTCACCAAGACCATTTTCTGAAATATTTAAATTATCAAGTTTTAGTTGAAGATCAGTAGTTGCAAGATTACCTTGATTTGCAGTATTTAAAGTTGTAGTTAAATCTATAAACTCAGCACCTGCTGCTTCAATGGCATTTTTCAATGCATCCCTTGCAGAAGTTACCAAACCAATTCCTGAACCTGCTACTGGTTTTGTTATTTCATTAACTGATGGTGCATTTGCATCATTTACAGATGGATATGTAACTTTTAAATCATCTCCTGGAATCATTGATGTAATTGTAACTAAACCATTTGTATCAACTTCACCTTTCATTCCTTGAATCTCAGATATTTTATCTGCGAATTTATTCATTGTTGTTTGAATATCAGTATCAAATTTTTGTTTTACTGTAATATTGCCAATAGTAACTTTTATAATATCATCTTCGCTTTGTAAATCATTTATCAAATTTCCATATGGAACTTGTGTAACAGCAGCAACTGATTCAACAGGATTTGCTGTTGGATTAGAGCTATAAAGTTCTAATTTTTCTTTATAATTTGTACTTAGTGCTTGAATATCATTTATTTTTGAAGAGGCTGATTTATATCCTTGTCCAGAAACACCACTAGCTTCTGCTGTTTGTCTAAAATTAGTAGCTCTTGCATTAATAGTTTGAATAGTATCTCCATAAACAATTGTATCACTTGCTAGAAATTGGTTATACTTATCACTAAATTGTGTGTCATTAGGATTAGTTCCAACTGCAATTGTGCCTTGAGATTGAATACCTTGAACAGTCATTCCATTACTACTTTGTAAAGTACCATTAGAACCCATTTTAAAATTACCAGCTCTTGTATAAAAAACTTCATCTGTACGCTGCTCTTTTACAAGGAAAAAACCTCGTCCATCAATTGCAACATCATACTCATTTCCTGTAATTTTAAGATTACCTTGAGAAAAGTCTTTTTCAACTGTTTGAATATTTGTACCTTTTCCATAACCTCCAGCATCATACATCAAGTCTTCAAATGATACAGTATCAGATTTATGTCCTATTGTATTAACATTGGCAACATTATTTGATTCTGCACTTAGTGCTTTTTCAAATGAGTTTAATCCAGATATTCCATTCCATAATCCACCAATCATTTTCTATCCTTTAAAATACTTTTGTAATATTTTCAAAAGGAATTGTTGAAATTTCACTTGAATATACAGGCGTATAATTACCCTCATATACAAAATCATGTTCAGCAACTTCTTCATCATTTTCATCTAAAATAACAGGTTTTCCATCTTCATCAACTGCTATCTCACCAGGATTTTTAAGAACAATTTTTTGCCCTGTTTTTTCACCATCTTCATTATAAATAAAGCCATTGGCATCATATGATAATCTATTTCCATCAGCATCTTTTACAACATCTTCATAATATAAAATTTGTCTAGCTTTTACAACCATCTCACCATTTAGTGTTTCAACAGATAATACACTATATGCTTTTGAAACTCCATTTTCATCTGTGTTTACATCTTCAACATTTTTCCCAATTAAGTTCGTAGCATTTGATAAAGAAGTTTGATTAAAAGTAGCAACAAGTTTTTCCATAGATGCAGCCATAGCTCTATTTGTTTCCATTGTTGACATTTGAAGTTGAGAGTCCATCATTCTTTGAGAATCCATAGGTTTAGTTGGATCTTGTAGTTTTAATTCCTGAATCATAAGATTCAAAAAGTCATTATTTGATAACTTATCATTACTAACAGAAGTAGTATAACTATTCCCACTAGCATCCGTTGCACTATTTGTTTCTACATTTCTAGTTGTATAACCATCATTATCTCTATTTTTTATTTGATTATATTTACTTTCGTCATATGTTCCTGTGTAATTTCCTGTGTACATGATTTATCTCCTACAGTAAGTTTTCTTCAAAGAAATATCTAACAACATTATCAGAATCCATTGCATCTTGAACCCTAACAGCTAATTTCTCATCAATTACAATAATATCACCTGTTCCTATGATTCTTGAGTTTACGTAAATATCTCCACCAGTTCCAGCTTGTTTATCCAAAGATAAAATATCACCTTCACTTAAATCAAGAAACTCTTTAATAGTAATGCTAGTGGTTCCTAATATAACATCAACTACTATTTCCGTATCTACTAGTAAGTCATAGTCTCTTTCACTAATTTCCATGAGCTATCTTTTTTCTTGTTTTGCACATATTATATCACAAAGTTTTAGATTTTGAGTTAAAGGAAGTATATATATAAAAAATTTTTAATATTATTAAATTACAGTATCAAGTGTTTCAAGCATTGAAGCAACTTTTGCTTCTATATTTCCATCAAAGTTTCCAAGGTCACTTGCAATAACAACCCCACCAGGAGCAACATTTATATCATCAGTTAACTCAATAAAAGATTCTAGTTTTAATTCATGTCTTAGTATTTCATAATCCCTTGGATTAAGATGAATTTTAACCCTTGAAGCAGTTTTGATTTTTGATAAAAGATGAGATATAGTCTCTTTTGCAATTTTTGTAGAGTTTTCACCAACTTCAATTGAGATGATTTTTTGTGCAAGAGCAACAGATGTTTTTAATAGTTTTGATTCCATTTGAAAAGTTGCTTGCTCAAAAAAAGTCGCATAATGTTTTAAGTCTTTTATGGCTTCTACAACTTGTCTATCAACATCCCTTGAAGAGACACCACCTTGTTCAATAGTATCAACTTTTAGGTTCAAATTTGCAATTTGTGCTGAGATATTTTTCATCTCTTCAACTAGTGGATCTACACTTAAAGGAATTTCTCTTTCACTTAAAGTTGCAATATTTTGCATCTGCTCTTTTTGAGCACTAGTATCCAATGTATTATTATGTAAAAAAGTCCCTAATTTATAATCTTGAACATTATCTTCACTACTAATAACTTTTGCTGTTGAATAAACATTATTATTTGCCATTTTTACTCATCCATATCTCTATCGATTACACCCTCTTCAATCATCTTTTGTGCTACATCAAGCATTTTTCTTTGGGCTGCTTCGATATCTTTTATTTTTACTTTATTAAGCATCTCATACTCTTCTTTAAATCTATCACTTGCTCTTTGAGACATAGCTGATGTAATTTTTTCTAAATCCTCTTCTGTTGCATTTTTCATAGCAACTGCAACATCAGCAGTATCAACATTTTGTAAGATTTTCATAACATATTCTGTTTCTAAATTTAATAAATCTTCAAACACAAACATATTCTCTTTTATCTTAGTAGCTAATGAAGTATCAACCCCATTTATATTTCTTAAAATTTCTTGAGATTTTGGACCAACTCTATTTAACATATCAGCAACCACTTTTACACCACCAACATCAACAATAGATGATAATAGTGATTCTAGCTTTTTCTCTAATATTACAGAAATTGTTCTTACAACATCAGGAGAAACATCTTTAATTGTAGCCATTTGCATGGTTACTTTAACTCTTATATCTTCTTCTAATTGCATTAAAACTTCAGCTGCTCTTGGAGCCTCCATATGTGATAATATAACTGCAATAGTTTGAGGTGATTCATCTTTAATAAAATCAGATAACTGTTTTGGATTTATGGCATCTAGATAAGCAAATGATTGAGAAGCAAGTTTCATTCTAGATAGTTTTGCTAATACATCATCAGCCTCACCTTTTCCTAAAGATTTATATAAAATATCTTTAGCATAATCAAATCCACCAGAACTAATAAACCCTTTTGTTCTAGTGTAAAGATGAAACTCATCTAATATTGCCAAAGAAACATCTTTATCAACTGAATTTATTTGAGTAATAGCAGTAGATATCTCCTCTACCACTTCTTTTGGTAAATGTTGGAAGATTTTAACAGTGGCATCTTCTCCTATAAGTACAAAAAAGTGGGCAATCTTTTCAGTCATTGACATACCCTTTAATACTTCTCTATCTATATCTTCTGACATTATTTACCTTTTTTCTTTGATGTAAACTTTGAATTACCTTCTGATAATAATAACTCTATCATTTTTGCCATATCAGATGGATTAGTATTTATCTCTTTATCAAGCTCTTCAATTAAAATTTCATACTTAGCTGCACCCTCTTCATCTAAACCTGTCAAGTTATTCATTATTTGACTTTTAATTTTTGCTTTTAATCTTCCTTTTGCACTTTGAGCATTAAATTCATCTTCATATCCATGAAGCATATCTCCAACTAAATCAATGTCATTGCCATCTTCATCTTTTTTCTTTGCTGTTCCATCACCTAAAACTACAACCTCATGATTTACAATAAATTTTCTATAAAAAATAAATAATAAAATTGCTGCAATTAAGTATTGAATATATTCACTGAACTCTTTAAGTAAAGTCTTAATCATTGTAATTGTATCAGCTGATTCTTCTTGGATTATATTACCATTTTCATCCACTCTTTGTCCAGCTGCATTTCCAAGCGCTTTAAGTCCAACAAACTTAAAGCTTTTTACACTGATTTTATCACCTCTTTTTTGCTCATATCCAATTGTTTTTTCGACAATTGATTCAACAGAAGCTAGAAACTCTTCTTTGTTTTCAGCATTTTCAAGTATTGTAGAATCAAAAGTTACTGCTGCACTTATTTTTTTAATTTGAGAGTAGTTATTATCTTGCTCTTCAATTATTTTTTTAGATATTTCATAATTTGTCAAAGTTTTTGTTGATTCATTTGAAGATTGACTGTTATTATTTCCATTACCATTTTGAGGTTCTTCTATATTACTATCAACTCCTGCAACAGCACCATTGTTTCCAGGTCCACCTTGTGAAGAAGAGATATTTTCTTGTGTCTCTTGACTTCTAATTGTTCCCTCAGGATCAAAAATCTCTTCTTGTATATGCCTCTTTGTAAAATTTAAATCAACACTTACCCTTGCTACAACCCTATTTGGTCCTACAATTGGTTCTAGCAAAGATACTATTTTCTTTTCATAATCAGATTCAAGCTTTTTTTTGTATTTATTTTGTGTTAATGATTGTAAATTATTAATCTCATCTTTTGAGTGTTCTAATAATGCACCATCTTGATCAATTAATTTTATATTTTCATCATTTAAATCTGATACAGCAGAAGCAATAAAATTTTTGATTCCATCAATTTGCTTTTGAGTTAAAAAAACTCCTGGCTTTAATGTTAAAACAGCAGATGCAGTTGGTTCAGTTTTTCTTTCTGTAAAAATTGTATCTTTAGGAATTGCTATTTTAACACTTGCTCTTAAAATACCTGAAAGTGACTCTAATGATCGTGAAAGTTCACCTTCTAAAGCTCTTAAATACTTAACTTTATTTTCAAAATTTGTTGTTCCTAAAGAGGATTTTTCAAAAATCTCCCATCCAACATGCTTACTTGTTGCTGCTTCACTTGTAACAAGTTTGATTTTTGCAATATTTATAAACTCTTTTGAAGTTTTTAAAGTCAAGTCATTACCACCACCAATTACAGAAAATGGTACTCCTGAGCTTTCCAATTCATTACTAGCAAGCATTACTTGATTTTTTGTTAAGTTTGAAGCAATTATATAATTAAACTTTTTATCTTCAGCTTTTATATTTGAGTAAATTAACAACCCTACTAATAATACAAAAAGTAAAGAAAAACCTCCAATTATAACTGCTCTTTGTGCAGCATTTAAATTATTTACAAACTTAAAAAGTTGATCCATATAATATATATCCTAATTAATTTTTTGCAGAAGACTCGATAACTGATCTAAATAGTCTTGAATCTTTTTTAATGGCTGTTTGTAATGCATCAAAAATAACCTTATTTTTTGTCATTTCACTCATTTGTGCATCTAAGTTAACATTATTGCCATCATTTTGTTCTTCTAATCCTTTTACTTCAACAACATGTTTTTGATTAGGGTTTGAAATATGATCAGAAGATGAAAGGTGCATAGGATTAGTTTTATACATTTGCAAACTAGGACTACTAGCTTTTTTCAATTCGCTTTCAAAAACTAACTCTTTTGTTTTATACCCAGGTGTATTAATATTTGCTATATTACTTGAAATAACTTTTTGTCTATCACCTCTAAAATTTAACTGATTAAATAATGTATCTGTTACGCTACTTGGCTTCATCTAGTATTATTCCCTATTTTATCAATAACTTTTGCATTTAACTCATCAATAGTAGTTATACCTTTTTGAGTCTGTTGAAATCTTCTATTTGCATCAATTAAAGCAACCATTGTTGAAACTGTATTGATATTTGATTTTTCCAATGAACCTTGAAGTATTTCTCCATCATTTAGTTCAAGTTGCTCAATTTGTGCACCCTCTTTTGTCTTATAGTTGTTATATCCTACTTTTTCTAAATCTTTAAAATCTATTTTAACCACAGAAATTAAATTTATATACTCATCTTCTGTAGCAATTGGTTCATTATTGTTATCAAGGATATTTCTACCTTTTGAATCTACTAACATATTATCTAAAATTTTAAAAGAACCATCTCTTGTATACTCAACTTGACCATTATCATTTAAAACTTTAAAAAAAGAGTTTGAATCTTTTAGTGCAAAATCTAGTGCATTTCCTGTTGCAACTATAGGTCCAACTTCTTCATTTATATACTTTCCATTTAATTTAGGAATAGTATTTGTAATTGTGTTTACTTTATTTGGAGTAAAGCCCTCACTCTCAGCCCTTTGTAAATAGTGATTAAATGAACCCTCACTCATTCCCTCTTGTTTAAAACCTGTTGTATTTGCATTGGCAAGATTATTTGAAATCATATCAACTCTATTTAGTTGATTTACCATTGCTGCTGCTAGGGGGTATGTTCCTTGATTCATTAATTCTCCTTAATTTCCAAACTCTGAAATCAATGACTCTAAATCTGCATCATCTAAAACATCAGCTGTGCTATCTCCATGAATATGTTTAGCAACTGCAATTTCTTGATGCGAACCTTCATCTTCAAATAAGTTGTTAAGATAAATTGAAAGTTTTCTAATTACAGTCATTACTCTTTCAATTTTTTGTCTATTTATATCATGAAATTGCATTAATTCCATTGCTTCAAATATCTGCATATTTTCAGCATCAAGCTTTCCGCTTACAGAAGCTATTTCCTGTTTTATTTTTGCAGTTTCATTTAAATGTTGTTCAAAAATTGATATATTTGGAAACTTTTTATTTAAAGATTCTAAAAGTGCAGTCTGTTTATTTAAAAACTCATCTGTTGTTTTCAAAGACTTTTGAACATCATTATTATCATCAAGAACATAACTTAACACATCAAAAATTTTAGAGGCTTTCTCTTCTGAATCATTGGCTACTTGACTTAATTGATTAACAACTTTAGTATCTTTTTCTGCTGGAAAAGGAAAAATTCCTTCATCTATTTTACTCACAATATGCTCTTCATGGTCATTATTTCTCTCCTGTACTTTTTCAGTTTTATCTTCAACTTTAGGAGTTTCTTCTTTTTTTGATTCTATATTTGTTTTAACTGGCTCATTATCTGTAATTCCATCAATTCCTGCTAAAATGTCATCATAGTTTTCTTCACTAATCTCATCACTTTGGCTTGATGTATCTAAATTATCACTTTGTTCTGATGTATCCAAATCATCACTTTGACTATCATTTGATGAGTAAGAATCAGTAGAGTCATCATCTACTCCATCAATTCCTTTTAAAAGCTCATCAATATCTTCATCACTTGCAGTTTCATTATCATCTACATCATCAATATTTGCTAATATATCATCCAATCCATCATCAGTAGAAGAGTAATCTTCTTGTGTAGTTGCATTGTCAGTTTCATCGGTTTTATTAACAGTCTCATCTACTATAGGCTCATCAATATTTTCTTCAACATCATTAGTTTCATTTTCATCATTCTCTTCTATTTTAACTTCTTCAGAATTTTCATTTTCATCTAAATCTAGCCCATTCATAAGTGATTCTATTTCTTCTTGACTCATACTCATAATTTAAACCTTTATATTTAAAGTTGCTAAAACCATAACTTAGTTTTTCAACACTCCATCAAGTTTCTCTTTTAAAATATCTGCACTAAATGGTTTAACAATATAGTTATTAACCCCAGCTTTTAAAGCTGTAATAACTTCTGATTTACCACCTTCTGTAGTAATCATAATAATTGGAGTTTTTTGATGATTACCTTCTGATCTTACTTTTTTTACTAATTCAAGTCCATTCATATTTGGCATATTCCAATCAGTTAAAATTATATCAAAATGAGATTCTGAAAGAAGTTTCCATGCTTTTACTCCATCTTCTGCTTCATCAAAATCTTCTTTTGAAAAGCCTAACTGCATTACTACATTACCAATGATTCTTCTCATTGTAGAACTATCATCAACTATTAAAATTTTCATTATTCAAGCCTTTAAAACATTTTATTTTCAAAAATTTGTTAACTATTATATTTAATTTGTTTTAAATTTACACTTAATATTTTAATAAAATTTTATCTAACTTTAAAAATTCTTTAAATATAATTTAATAATATCTCTAAAAAAAGGATTTTTTATGATTAGAGGCTTATACACTGCTGCAACAGGAATGAATTCCCAGCAGAGTCAAATTGATGTTACTTCAAATAACATCGCAAATGTAAATACATTAGGTTTCAAAAAAGATAGAGCAGAATTTCAAGACTTAATGTATGAAACATTAAACTACACAGCTGGGCAAACTTCTGAAACCACAAGAAATCCAACTGGAATTGATGTGGGGATGGGAGTTAGAGTTTCAGGTGTACAAAAAAGCTTCTTGCAAGGTGATTTAAAATCAACAGGTAACCCCCTTGATATTGCAATTGAGGGAAATGGTTTTTTTAGAATAACTATGCCAGATGGCGAAGCTGCATACACTAGAAGTGGAGCATTTAAAGTAAATGATGAGGGTACAATTGTAAATGCAAATGGTTACCCACTTGACCCAGAAATTGTAATTCCTGATAATGTAGTAAAACTTTCAATTGCAAAAGATGGATTAGTAACTGCAACTGATAAAGCAACAGAAACTATTGTTACTTTAGGTCAAATTACTATGTCAGATTTTATCAATCCAGCAGGACTTGCACCAATTGGAGAATCACTTTTTAAAGAAACAGAAGCATCAGGAGCAGCGCTTGATGGAAATCCAACAGAGAATCAATTTGGGAACTTAAGACAAGGTATGATTGAGCTTTCAAATGTAAAACTTGTAAATGAAATGGTTGATTTAATTACGGCACAGCGTGCTTATGAAGCCAACTCTAAAGCTATAACAACAACAGATGAAATGCTTGATATTGTTAATAGACTAAAAAGATAATTGGTAGGTTAGCCTAGATAATTATGGATTTAAGAGAATTAAAAAAACTTAGAGAAGAAAACTTTTTAGCCCACAAAAAGAAAAAAAGAGAGTATTACTTAAAAAGTAAACTTGAAAAGAAGCTTGAGAGAAAATCTACTAAAAGAGAAGTATTTGATTATGAAAGTCATTTAGGTGGCATTGACTTTAATCAAAGAATAAAAGATATAATCAGGCAACAAAAACAACATGTAGATGATAGAAAAGATAGAATAATAGCTAAAATAAAAGAGTATAAAAGTAAAAAAAGAGAATACTATATCGAAAATAAAGATAAAAGATTACAGTATGATAAAGAGTATAGAGAAGAAAAAAAAGAAGAATTAAGAGAATATAGAAGAAGATATTATCAAAAAAATAAAGATAAAATCTTGGAAAAACAAAGAAAAAGAAGAAAACAACAAAAAGATAAAGAGTAAATTATGGCAGAAAAAGATATTAAAATTGAAGATGATTCAAATGAGATTGTTGATGAGATAAAGCTTGATGTAGAAGATTCAAATCTTGATAATAATGAACTATCATTAGATAAAGATGAAGTAGAAATTGAACCAGTTAGTGAAAGTTTAGAAGCAACAAAAGAGGATAATGAAGATTTATCTTCAAATGAAGAAAAAGATATAAGTGAGTATGCCCTTGATGATGAAGAACTAGATGATTACTCAATTCAAAAAAAGCAAACTAAACTTCAAAAAATATTAACTGCAATTGTAGCTGTACTTCTTATTACTCTATCAGTTGGTTTAATTTTATACTTTTTAGGTTTTTTTGATGAGAAAAAAGAAGAGCCAAAAATTGAGAGTAAAGTAGAAAAAAAAGTTGAAGAGAAAAAGTTTGACTTTAAATCAAGAGATATAGATCCAGATAAATTAAATGAGAAGTTTGATAGATTAACTAAATATGATCCAAGTTTAGAGACTAAAAGAGCACAAGAAGAAGCAAAAAGAAAAGCACAAGAAGAGGCAAAATTAAAAGAAGAGGAAGAAAAAAAGCGTATTGAAGAGATTGAAAGGCTAAAAGAAGAGCTAAATAGTCAAAAACAAGCTTTAGAAGATAGAAAAAATGAGTTATTATCACAAAAAGAAGAATTAGTAAAATTAAAAGAGCAATTACTTGAAGAAGTTGAAAAGAAAAAAGAGGAATTAAAGCAACTTGTTGAAAATAGTGCCAATGCAAATGTAGCTACAACTGAAACAGTAGTAAAAGAGCCTATACAAGAAGCTATAGAGCAAACAAACTTAAATAACAAGCAAATGCATTCAAATACTTTTTTACCTTTAATTAACGTTGCTATTATAAAAGATGAATTAACAAAAGATTATCTTGAAAGAGTAGAGAAAATAGATAAAAATATATTGTTGTGTAGAGACAATAAAAATAATATTGAGATATATGTAGGACCATATGAGATGCCAAGTGCAAGAAAAAATCTATTAAATAAATTTTTATCTAGTGGTTTCAATAAAGCAATGCTTGTTGATTTAACAAAAGAAGAGTTTAATAAAAGATGTAACTATTAGAAAACTTTTAAGAGTTTTCTAATATGTCATACGCATCTTGAACATCAATAATTTTATCTTTTATATTAACATTTAAAATATAAGTTTCTAAAATATAAGGAAGTAAAAAAACTTTTGGCAAGTCTTCTTTTACTAAACTTTCATCAGTTTGAATCTCTAAATAATCATTAACTGGATATCTATTAATATCAATAACCTTACCCAATTTCTTACCATTTTCATAAATTATACAATCCATAATATCAAACCAAAAATGCTCATTTTTTTCTAATTTGCAATTTTCTTTGGTTTTATCTTTTGTAGTGAATAGTTCTTGATTAGTTAATTTTTTTGCAAGTTCTATATCTTCAAAATTTTCAAATTTAATAATTTGTCTTGATTTATTGTAAGATATAACTTTTAATGTAAGGTTCTTGTTAGTTGTAAATGTAGCGCCTGTTTTAAATTGATTAGGAAAATCAGAATCAAGGAAGATTTTTATATCTCCTTTTAATCCTACTGTTTTTCCTAATTTTGCTACGTAAATTTTATCTATAGACATCTTTTTAATCGTTTGCTAATACTTGTATCTTATAAGATACACCATCTTTAGCTTTACAACCATTTGCCATAACTTTTAATGCATTAATCATATTGCCATTTTTACCAATTAGTTTTCCAATATCTGCACTATTTGCATATACAGTTATTTCAGTAAAAGTATCATCAATTTTTTCTTCAGAAACTTTTACTTCATCTGGTTCACTAACAATAAGTTTGGCATAGTTTTCTATAAAATTTACTATCATAATAAAAAGCTATATAATTATTTTGAAGCTAATTTTTTAACTTTTTCACTTGGTTTTGCACCAACACTTAACCAATAGTTATATCTCTCTTCATCTAATTTTAAAACTTTTGGCTCAGATACTGGGTTGAAATAACCAATTGATTCAATCCATCCTGAATCTCTTCTTTTTCTTGAGTCTGTTACAACGATTCTGTAAAATGGTTTTTTGTTTCTACCCATTCTTGTTAATCTAATTGTTGTCATATATTTTTCCTTTGTTTTTTTATAGTATTGAATTCTAAACTCAAATTTTTAAGTTTACAACTCAATACTATATATTTTTTATTTATCTAGGTATTTTAGGCATTCCACCAGGTCCTTGCATTTGACCTAGCATATTACTTAAGCCTTTCATACCACCTTTTGATGAAAGTTTTTTTGCCATTTTTGAAGCACTTTTAAACTGCTTTAAAATTTTATTAACTTGAACATCACTTAAACCAGAACCCTTAGCAATTCTTTTTTTTCTACTTGGATTTATTAAACTTGGTTGTTCTCTCTCTTTAGGAGTCATAGAGCCAATCATAGCTTTTATTCTTTTAATCTCATCAGAATTTTCAAAATCCATATCTTTAATAGGTCCAGCCATTTGTGAAAGACCTGGTATCATCCCAATAATTGATTTCATAGAACCTAATTTACTCATCATTGCTAATTGTTCTAAGAAGTCATTAAAATTAAACTCACCTTTTTTAATCTTTTTACTTACTTCTTTTGCTTTTTTCTCATCAATTACAGCTGAAGTTTTTTCTGCAAGACCTTCCATATCTCCAAGACCTAGAAGTCTTGATACAATTCTATCAGGAATAAATACTTCCAAATCTGGCATTTTTTCACCAACACCAATAAATCTTAAAGGAACACCAACTTGATGTGCAATTGATAAAGCAACTCCACCTTTTGTATCACCATCATATTTTGATAATACTACTCCATCTATTCCAATTTTTTCTTTAAAAGTAATTGCTGTTTTAGTTGCATCATGACCTGTTAAAGAGTCTGCAACATAAAAAATCTCATCAGGATTTATCGCATTTTTTATTTCAAAAAGTTGATTCATCAACTCTTCATCAATTGCAAGTCTACCAGCTGTATCGACTAATAAAACATCATATAGTTCTTTTTTAGCTTTTTCTTGTGCAGCTTTTGCAATTACAACAGGATCTTTTTCATTGTCATCAAAATAGATATCAACTTCAACTTGTTGGGCAATTTGCTTTAATTGCTCAACAGCTGCTAATCTTTGTAAGTCACAAGCAGCAACTAATACTTTTTTCTTTCTAGTTTTTAAATAGTTTGCAAGTTTACCTGTTGTTGTTGTTTTACCAGAACCTTGAAGTCCTGTCATTAATATTGTAGTTGGAGGTGTGCTTGAAAAAACAAAACCTTGATTACCTTTTGTTGATAATATCTCATTTAACTCTTTTTTTAATGCATTTATAAAAGAGTCTTGTCCAATTCCATTTTTCTTTGTTTCTAATTCAACTTCAGTTATTAATTCTTTTGATGTTTTATGGTGTACATCAGCTTTTAATAATGATTTTTTAAGTTCTGTAGTAGCTTTTTTTAAAGCTGCCGCATCATCTTTGTGTCTTATCTTATTTATCGAATTCCTAAGTGAGCCTGTTATTGAATCAAACAAAATTATCTCCAACTATTTAAAATTTTGGCAATTATATTGTTTCTATACTTTAAAATAGTTTAAATGACATATTATTTAAGTAAAATTTAATATTAGAGAGTTATGAAAAGCCCAATGTAAGGCTTTTCTCTTTAAAAGTAAAACTTAAATTTTAATTAAAATCAAACACTTTAAATTCTCTTGGCTCTTGTGATTCAAACTCATAATCAAAAATTCTTGTAATTTTTGAATGAAGTAAAACCCTATTTACATTAGGATTTGTTTTTCCATATACACTATCACCTATTATAGGAAAACCTAAATGATTTAAATGTACTCTAATTTGATGTGTTCTTCCAGTATCAATTACAACTTTAATCTTTGATTTATTTCCCTCAATAAGCATAGGATATATAGTTGTTGTTGCAGGTTTACCTTTTGTCATATCTATTTTAGATTTAGCAACACCTCTATTTTTAATAGTTAAAATAGGCAAATCGATTGTTGTTTCTTCTATAACTTTCCCCTCAACAACTGCAACATACTCTTTATAAACTCTATTCTTTTTAAATTCAGTAATAGCTTTTGTTTGAAACTCTTCAGTTTTAGCAAATAACATAACTCCACTTGTCTCTTTATCAAGTCTATTTAACAAAAAATAATCTTGATATTTATTTGAAACTTCATCAGTTGTCATATATGCAGGTTTATCAATTGCTAATATATCATCATCTTCAAATATAACTTTTATATTTGCAAGTTTTTTTACAACAAATTTTGTATCTGCTTTAATCTCTCCTCTTGCAATTACAACTTTTTTACCAGATGCTCTTACTAATCCTCTATCAATTAGCTCTTTTGCTTTTGAATTAGAGATTTTTTCTTGCTTTGCAAGAAGTTTATACGCCTTTTCATACATTTTTTAATTCCTTTAGTATTGGCTTTATTGAACCAGCTTTAGCTAAAACTGGTTTTTTTAACTTTTTAATATCATCTAAATATTTTTCAAGTTCATCATTTTGTATTATATAATAATTATTAATACAATCAAATAGTGATTTTTGATTAAATATATGTTTCCCACTTATTAATTTACATCCAAAATATGCAGGTTCAACGGGATTATGACCTCCGATTTTCTCAAAAGCACCACATAAAATCACAACATCAGATATTGCATATATATTATTTAACTCACCCATCTTATCAATCAAAATTATATCAGAATCAAAACTCTCTTTTTGTGAAAACCTATGATGTGATAAATCATTTATTTTACAGTGTGATTTAATCAATTCATATACTTTATCAAATCTTTCAGGGTGTCTAGGAACAATTACCAATTTTCCATGCTCTTTTTTATAAGCTTTTAAAATTAGTTCTTCTTCTTTTTCATGACTACTTCCTGCTGTGATTAAAGTAGAATTTGGTTTTTTATACTCTTTTGTAATTTTTGGTAATTGTGCTAATTTAATATTTCCTATAACTTCAATACTCTTTCCACCAAGTTCTTCTAATCTTTTTTTATCTATTTCACTTTGAGCATAAATTTTATCAATATTTTTAAATATATACTTATAAAACCAACTCATTTTTTTATATGAGTTATAAGACTTATCTGAAATTCGTGCATTAATCAAATATGTTTTTGCACCTTTTCTTTTAGCAAATAAAAATAGGATATACCATAATTCTGCTTCCATTACCACAAGCGCTTTTTGTCTATTTATCCAAAATGGCAAAAAAATCTCATATGGTAAATACCTTGTACTTCTATTAGTACTGATTGCTTCATCATATCCTGTATTAGTAATCACGGATAAATTACAATCTTCAAACTCATCTATTAAAGGTCTAATAGCTTTTGTTTCACCCATTGAACATGTATGAAACCATATTTTATTTTCATTTTCAAACTTTGGATTTTTTCTTAAAAAAAATTTCGCTGGTATTGCAATTTGATATTTTTTATTTCTTAGTTTTAGTAGTAGTATAGGAATAGCAATTATATATACAATAACTGCTAATACATAATAAATAAAATAAAAGAGGCTCAAAAATTAAGCCTCTACAGTTTCATCTTCTTTATAAAGGATTCTTCCACAGTGAGGACAATTTATAATCTCATCTGATTTAACAACCTCTGCATAAGTTTTGTCATTTATTTTCATATGGCATCCATAACAAGCTTGTTTTTTAACAGGTACAACAGCTGTATCTTTTGCCCATCTTCTAATTTTTTCATAAAATGTTAAAATCTTACTATCAACTTTTTCTAATAATTCACTTCTTTGTTGATAAACAACATTTCTTTGTTTATTTATATCTTCAATTTGATTATCAACTGCAATTTGAATATCTTTTATTGATTCTTCTTCTTGGGCTAATTTTTCTTGAAACTCTTTTAATTGTGATTCTCTTTCTTCTGTAATCTCATCAAGTCTAGCTATCTCTTCATTTGCAAATGAAATTTGCTCTTTTGCAATCTCTTCTTCTAGTTGTAAAGCTTTTAGCTCTTTTTCATTTTGCACTTCTTTGTGCTTTTTTGCAATATCATCTAATTTAGTTTTTAATTCTGCTAAATGAATATTATTTTTAGTTCTTTTAGATTTAACTTCATCTATTAAAACATATGTATTATTAATTGATACTTTTATTGCTTCTGCTGTTTCAACAAAAGTAGCTAACTTGGCTTTTTCATTCTCGATTTGAGGTTCAAACATACTAATTTGTGTATCAAATTTTGATAATTTAACTAGATCCTCTAAATATTTATTCAACTGTTTCTCCTTGTATACAAAACTTAAATGGATTTTTCGAAGCTGATATTATAGCTTTTAATTCATTTTTTTTCAAATTTTTTTCTAAAACACCTACTAAAAGCTCATTGAAATACTTTTCACTTTCATAATGTCTTATATCAATTAGTGATATATTTCTACTTTTTGCATCCATTGCATCATGATACTTTATATCACCTGTTAAAAAGCAATCAGCTTTCACCTCACTTAATAAAGACATTCCTGCACCAGTAACAATCCCTACTTTTTCAACTTTATTATTACACTTTACTACATTTGTAAATTCAATGCCTAATTTTGAAGTAATATCTTTTGCAAACTCATCAAAATCTTTATTTACATTTGCATAAATTATAAAATCATTTATATCCTCTTTTTCAATAATATCAAGTTTTAAAATATCTTTTGCAACATACATATTTAAGTGTGTTTTATCTATGTTTGTGTGCATTGAAATTAACGCAATATTTTTTTGAATTAAGATTTTTAATAATCTTGTACAATAATTATCATAATTTATCTTTTTAAGAGGTGCAAAAATCAATGGATGATGAGTAATAATCAAAGAGTTCTCTTCTACTTCATTTAAAAACTCTTCATCCAAATCAATACTTACATATATTTTTTTTATTTTATCTTCAAAATTTCCAACTAATAAACCTGAGTTATCCCATTTCTCTTGTAAAGAAAAAGGAGAAATTTCATCTAAAATATTATAAATATCTAAAATTTTCAAGATTATCTTCCAACTCTTTTTGTTCTTTCTTCTTCTTGTTCTTTATATAAAACAGCACAACCTTGAGATAGCTCTCTTACTTTTAAAATATAATTTTGTCTTTCAGTAACTGAAATAGCTTTTCTTGCATCAAGTGTATTAAATGCATGTGAAGCCATCATACATTGATCATATGCAGGTAAAGGAAGCTTTGCTTCAAGACAAGATTTACACTCATTAAAAGCATCATCAAAATGTCTAAATAGCATAGAAGTATCTGCTACTTCAAAATTATATTTAGAAAATTCATATTCACTCTCTTTATGCACATCTGCATAAGTTGTTTTTCCGTATTTATTCTCATTCCAAACAATATCAAATACAGAATCAACACCTTGTAAATACATAGCTAATCTTTCTGTTCCGTAAGTAATCTCAACAGCAACAGGGTCACAAGCTAATCCACCAACTTGTTGGAAATATGTAAATTGTGTAACTTCCATACCATCAAGCCAAACTTCCCAACCAAGTCCCCAGGCTCCAAGTGTTGGAGACTCCCAGTTGTCTTCTACAAATCTTATATCATGTTTTGATGTATCAAGTCCTAAATACTCTAATGATTGTAAATATAAATCTTGAATATTATCTGGACTTGGTTTAATCAATACTTGAAACTGATAATATGCACCCAATCTGTTTGGATTCTCTCCATATCTTCCATCAGTTGGTCTTCTACTTGGTGCAACGTATGCTGTACTCCAAGGAGTTGAATCTAAACTTCGAAGTATTGTTGCAGGATGGAAAGTACCTGCACCTGCTGGAATATCATAAGGTTGAACAATATTACAACCTTGATTTGCCCAAAACTCTTGTAATTTTAATAGTATCTGTGAAAAAGTAGTCATGTTTATCTAATTCCCTAATCCTTGTGGTTATTGTGTTATTTTTTTAAATTATATGATTTTTATAAAAGTACTTCTATATTTTTTGCAGCTGTTTGTACTTTATTTAACATTACGATTCTATCTTCTTTAAGTTTAACTGCTAATTCATTATCATTTAATGCTAAAATCTGTACAGCTAAATAAGCTGAATTTATAGCACCTTCTTCATCCAATGCAACAGTTGCAACTGGCATAGCTAAAGGTTTATTTATTGTAGAAAGTATAGCAGTTGAGCCATCAAAGTTTTTATCTTTTATTGGTACTGCAATGATTGGTTTTGTTGTACCAGAAGCTACACTACTTGCCAAACATCCATTAATACTTGAAGCAACAATAAATGAAACAGCGCCTTTTTCTTCAGCACTTTTAATATAATCTTTTATTTTTTCTATTGAATCATAAAGTGATAATACAGTTAGTTCATAATTAACATTAAACTTTTCAAAAGTCTCGGTACATTTTTTCATAACATCAAAATCTGAGTTACTTCCAATTATAATAGAAACAAATTTCATTTTTTACCTTAATTAACTTTGTAATTTATCATTTTATCTAAATTAATCTAATAGTTTTATAATCTGCTTTATTTTAAGCTCTCTCCAAGCTTCGAATCTGTTTACTATTAAGCTACTCTCTTCAAAGTTAAAAAGTGATAAATTCTTTGATTTATCTTTTACTAAAACAGCTTTTGCATTATTATAATAATCAGCTCTTTTTATAAGTTTTTCATCAGTAAAAATAACAACAGTAGGAATAAAAAAGATATCGCTTATATGATAAGTAGCAGTATCAACTGTAATAATTTTATTTGCCCATGAAATTATATAAGAATAGTCTAAAAAACTTTTTGAGTAATCTTTCAAACAAACATAAGATTCATCTTTAACACCATCAATTTGTAATACAGAAATTATTGTATAATCTGGCATCTTTTTTATCATTTTTTTAAGTAAATCTGATGCAATCTCTTTGGGTATTGATCTATTTACATTTGCAGAATAAGGATGAAAAAGAAGAATTTTACCCCTTAAACTAATTTCATTAAGTTTAGATTTTAATGCATTTGATGGCTTATAATTATTTAAAGATAAACTATTATATTTTCTATTTTTTTCTATTTTTTTATAATCAATTCCAAATTTATAAAGCCATGAATCAACATAATTTAGTTCATCATAATAAGAGTTTTTTGTTACTAAACTTGTATCAACATAATAATCATACTCATAAAGTTTTTTTACACTAATTGATAGTGCTGTTACTTTATTTATAAATTCTTGATTTGAAAAAATCTGTTTATCTCTGGTAAATTGTTTATTCTCAGAAGAGTTTAAATATATATCAATAGTAACTGTTTTAAATACTTTTTTTAGCTCTTCATAAAAAATTCTCAATGCAGTTATACTACTAATCATCTCTCCTACTTTAAAACCCATATTACCTAATATTGCAACTTTTATATCTTGTTTCAATGTATTTGAAATCTGTTTTTTTAAACTATTATTTGAATTATTTAAAAATATTGATAAATAATCTAAATTTTCACTAAAATTAACATTTTTTGTAACTAAAGATTTTTTATTTAAAATGATATTATTAAACTCATTTTTATTTAAAATTCCCAACTCTTTGGGAAAGCATTTATCACTAGTAAGTCTAGTCTCTTCTATAACTTTTAGTTGATACTTTTCATCTACACTTTTAAAAACTCTTTTTAAATCAAGAAAATCTTCATATGTAGTTATATACAAAGTATCATTTATAAGGTTTGATGGATTCTTTAGTTTAAAATAAGAGACTAAAGTTCCATCAGTAGTTTTAATATTAATATTTTGTGTAACTCTAAATATTACCATTAATTATTACAACTTCCCTCATCTTCATTTTTAATTCTAAGCATAGTTAAATATGGTAATTTACACGGAAGTTTAATTTTGTTTGTATTTCCACTATGAACTGAATCTAACTCTTTATTTGTATCAGTTAAAATTTTCTTAAAATTTATATAATACTTTCCATCTTCTTTTTTATAAATTTTTCCTATTTCATTATCGCACTCTGTAATTTGTGCGCCTATTGGAGCAAAAATTTCAATCTCATCGCCTGGATAAGTTTTATATTTACACATAAAATACTCTTCATCTTCAGTAACTAAGCCACTTACTTCATAACTTCCTTTACTTAATGCATATTCATGATTTTGTGTATCACTTTTATCAAATGGTCTGTGAATCAAATAAGCATCTGTAAAACCTCTATTTTTTGTAGTATAAAGTTCTTTTTGATATTTTTTTGCATCAAATTTATCTTCAAAATAATCATCAATAGCTTCTCTATAAGCATGGGCAGTAACAGCAGCATAATAAGGAGATTTTGTTCTACCTTCAATCTTAACAGAATCAACCGCATTTGAGTCAAGTATCTCTTGCATATGCGAAGCTAAATTCATATCTTTTGAGTTAAATATATATGTACCAACACCTGGTTCTTCTTCAAGTCTAAATAACGAGCTATGATCTTCATTTGCAGCATAAAGTGTATATTCAAATCTACAATCATTTGCACAACTTCCTCTATTTGGTACTCTACCCATTTGAACAGCACTTACTAAACATCTACCACTATATGCAAAACACATTGAACCATGTACAAAAATCTCTATTTCCATATCAGGAAGATGTTTTTTAATCTCTTTTACATCTTTTAGTGAAATTTCCCTTGCTGCAATAATTCTTTTAACACCCATATCCCAAAAAACTTGGGCATCAAGATAGTTTAAAACATTTGCTTGTGTTGATAAATGAATTGGTATTTCAGGAGCAATATCTCTACAAAGCTTTACCACACCAGGTGCAGCTACAATAAAAGCATCAGGCTTTAGTTCAGCCATTTTTATAATATGTTTTTTAAGTAACTCAATTTGAGAGTTAAAAGGAAAGCCATTAATTGTTGCATAAACTTTTTTACCCCTTGCATGGGCATAATCAATACCTTCTTTAAAACTTTCAAAAGTAAACTCTTTTCCTGCTCTAATTCTTAAACTAAAATGACTAACCCCACCATAAACTGCATCAGCACCATAAGCAATTGCTATTTTTAGCTTCTCTAAGTTTCCAGCTGGTGATAATAATTCTACGTTATTTTTCTTCATCAATAATCCTTGTGCTTTTGCACATTTTAAATTTTTTGGCAATTATATCAAATAATATTTATAAATAAGATTTTACATTAAATGTAGAATTTTTATATAAAAAAAAGTTAATACTAGTAAGTAAGAAAGCTTTTAAAAGCTTTCCCACTCATCATCACTAGTAGTTGAAGTAAACTCTTTTGGTTTTTGTACCTCTTTTTTTACTTCTGTTTTTTTCTCATACTTTTCAAAACTCTTTGTATTTAGGTTTTGAGGTTTATTTGTTTGTTTTGAACTATTATTAGTATTACTTAATGTTGGAGTGCTTTTTTCAAGCTTTTTTTCAACATAAGTAGTACAATACTCAATTTTAATATTATCTAAACAATCAAATAATTTAGATGTACAATCATCAACTTCTTTTGAAATTTTTGCTAAAACTTCATTTTCAGCTTTATTTGCATTTTCATTTACATAATCTTGCACTCTTTGATGTACACACTCATGATACTCTTTTAGTTTTGCCCAATTTGAACCTTTTGTAAAGTCAGTACCTTTTGACTCTTCTTGTGCCATCCATTTACCAAAGTTACAATCAGTATGCTTAGTAACACTCCAAGCTTTAACATCTTTTTGTCCAACTTTTGCAAAATTTGCATCTTTAAACAAAATATGATCATTTTTTATTTTAGAGATTTTAAATACTAAATCAATATCACAAATTTGTTTCTCTTTTGACTTATCAAAGTTTGCTCTTTGAGAAATAGCAGTTAAGTCTGCTGATAGTTTTGTAACTCCATCAGATAGTCCACTTATCTCACTTGCTGAACTTGCATTTACTTGTGTTGCTCTATCTAAAGCATTAATTGCATCATTAATTTGTACTATTCCTGTTTCTTGCTCTTTACTAGCACTTGAAACATCTTCGATTAAAGTAATTGTTTCATTGATTTTTGAAGTCAAATCAGTATAGCCACCAATCATCTTATCAGAAATTGTTTTACCCTCATTTGCTTTTTGTGTTGCTTGTTCAACAATATTTTTAATCTTTTTCGCAGCTTCTGCACTTCTACTTGCTAGGTTTCTTACTTCTTGGGCAACAACAGCAAAACCTTTTCCAGCTTCCCCTGCAGTTGCAGCTTCTACTGCTGCATTTAAACTTAGAATATTTGTTTGAAAAGATATTTGATCAATTACACTTATTGCTTCATTTATTGATTTTACTTGCTTGTCAATATCATCCATTGCTTTTGTTGTCATATTTGCAAAATCTTCACCCTCTTTAGCTGAACTATTTAAATCATTTGCAAGTACTGACATTTTATTCACTTTTGTTGCACTTGATTTAATAATAGAAGTAATCTCTTCAACAGCTGCTGCTGTTTCTTCTAAACTTGCTGCTTGTTCATTTGCTGATTTTGCAAGTTTTGATACTTCTGTTGATAAAACCTCAGTATCTGAATTAAGTTTTCTACCACTTGTTGTAATCATTGCTAAAAACTCAGAAACTGTATTACCAATAAATGTTGTACTAGTAGAAATAGAACCTACAATTCCATTTGCACTATGATGCTCTTCTTTGCTGATTTTGTAATCAAAATTTGAATTTCCATACTCAACTAAGATATTATTTATCTCTTCAAGTTTCTCATTTGTTTTATCAATCATTGAGTTAATAGATAATTTTAACTTTTGAATTTGTGGATTTGGTGAATCACTATGAACTTTATAAACATAAAATCCATTATTGACTTTAGTAATTACATCTTCAACTTCTTCAATAACTTTTGCATCTTGTTTAACTCCATCATTAAACTTTTTGATATATGCATTAAAGCTATCAATAACTTTTCCAATTTCATCATTTGAATTTTTCTTAATAAAATTACTAGAACTAGTATTTGAAGCTAAATTAGCAATTGCAGAATCTAACTCACTTAATGGACTAATTATGGCTCTTTTGATTAAAAATGTGTAAAGTAAATAAATAAGTGCTACTGCAATTAATGTTGAAATAACAAGAAATTTAACAATAGTTGCTATCTCTTCATTTGTACTCTCTTCCATACTTGCAATTTCAGCTTTAATATCATCAATATACGCACCTGTTCCAATAATCCAATTCCATGGACCAAATTTTTGAACATAAGAAAATTTCTCTTGAGGCTCTTCAGAGTCTGGCTTTGGCCACATATATTTAACTAATGCACCATTTTCATTGTTGTTTGTAGCTGTAACAAACTCTTTAAATAAGTATTTGCCTTTTTTATCTTGAACATTAGCTAAGTTTTTATCATTTAGTGATGGCTTTATAGGATGCATTATCATCTTTGGTTCTGTATCATTTATCCAAAAATATCCATCAGTACCATATCTCATATTAGAAATTGTTTCTAAAGCCTCTTCTTGAATATTTTTAGTTACATCAGCAACATAAGAACCTGTTCCAATAACCCAATTAAAAGGTTTAAATAGCTTTACAAAAGATACTTTTAATTGAGGCTTATCAAAACCTGGTTTTGGCCATGAGTAATCGACAAATCCAGAACCTTTTGTTTTTGCAACTTCTGCAAATACTGAAAATATTTTTTTCCCACCCTCATCTTTAAACTCAGACAAATCCTTTCCATCAAGGTGTGGTTTTGTAGGGTGCATTACAATAAATGCATCTGTATCATTAACCCAAAAATAACCTGTCTTGCCATATCTTGTTTCAGAAATTATCTCTTTTAATATTCTCTTTAACTCACTTTCAGGTACTTTTCCTTTTAGTTTTTTATACTCTGCATCTAAAATTGAAAAAATAAAGCCTGACTGCTCTTTTAAATACTCTTGTACTTCAAGCTTGATTTTATCTATTGATGTTCTTTTATGATAAGCATTAACTGTTTTCATAGCTAATGATACATAGTTTTTGAGTTCTTCCTCTTTCTTTTCATAAGCCTCTTTTTTATATTTTTCAACATTCTTTTTTGAAAACTCTTTAATTGAATATATTGATTCAATAGATACAATCAAAGCGATACCTAAAATTGTTAAAAAAGCTAGTAAAAGTAGCTTAGATTTTATAGTAAGGTTACCTAGCATTAAACACTCCTTTAATAATCTTATATTCTATCTATCCAAACTTAAAAAAGTCAATAAAATGACACTAGATTAATAAAATAATTATTTTTTGTTTACTTTTGTTTCACCAGCAAAATTTTATTTTATTTTATGAAAACTTTAGGTATGTTATGATTTAGATTCAAAACTCAAAAGGTACAGGTTACAATTAATGTTTAATAAACTTTTTAAAAAATATACACGAGAAGATTTACTCGAAGAACTAAGAAACTCAACCTTTAAAGACTCAAAAGCTGATTCAATTTTAAAAGATGTAGATATTCATTATAAAGACGAATTTAATAAATCATACCTTCATATCGTAGCAGAAGAGAATCTTGTGGAATCTGTAAAATGGCTTGTTTCAAAAAAAGTCAATATAAATGCCACTGATTCAGAAGGAGATACTGCTTTAATTTGTGCAGCAAGAAAAGGTTCAACACAAACAGTTAGAACACTACTTCAACTAAAAGCAGACCCTAATATTACAAACTCTAAAGGAAGAACTGCTATACAAGAAGCTGTAAAGTTTAATAAAAAAGACTCCTATGTATTATTAAAAGAAAAAACTAAAAATTTAGATAATCCTGATGAAGAAGGATACACTTTAATTTTTGATGCAATTCATAGTCAAAACTTAGACTTAGTAAAAGATGTAATAAAACTTCAAGGTAATTCAATAGATAAAAAAATATTATTTTATCCAGACACTTACTTAAATACAAATGTATTAAAATTTCTTGGTGATTATATAGATTTAAATATTACAGATGAAAAAGGAAGAACTCCACTTTTTTATTTAGTACAAAATGGTGCTTTAAATGTTGATTCATTTAATTTTGCAATTGAAAAAGGTGCAAATATAAATCATATTGATGATGAGGGAAACAATGTATTACTTGTATTAATTCAAGAGATACTAAAAATCAATCCAAGAGAAAAAGAGACTATAAAAAATCTACTTGATATGATTCCTTGGTTAATAGATGAGCATGTTGATTATAATCACTGTAATAATAACGGTGATAATGCCTTAATGCTTGCTACAAAAAATAGAAATATAAAATTAGTAGAAACACTATTGGAGTATGAAGTTGATCCAAACTTTATAAATGATAGAAATGAAACAGCATTAGCATTAGCTGCAATAAAAGGTAAATCAAATATTGATTTAGTTTCACTACTACTAGATTATGGTGCAAGACCAAATATTAGTGATGAAAATGGAAAAACTATCATTGAAAAACTTTTAGAAGTTGAGCTATTTTTAAGAAATAGAAAAAAACTTAAAATGAAAGCAAGACAAAATATAAATGAAAATGAAAACTATAAGTCAGTATTAGAAGAGATTTTATTAAATGGTGAAGTAAATCTTACAATGCTTAACTCACAAGGAAACCCATACTTCTTTGATGCAGTTGAATATGGAAATATTGATTTAGTTAAGATGCTAGTAAAATATGGTGCTGATATAAACCTAAAAAATAAAGATGGTTATAATATAATTTACTACTATATGTCAAAAAATATCTCATTTAGAAGAGTTGCTGAACAACAAAACTATCTTGTAATGCTTAGAAATATAATCACTTTAGGTGCTGATGTAAACTCAAGAGATGATTATGGTGGAATAACTTTACATAAAGCTATACTTGATAATGATATTCAAACTATAAAAGTATTAATAAATGCAGGTGCTGATATAAATGCAGTGGATAATAAAGGTAGAAATATGGTTCACAATGCAATGTGGCAAAACAAAGTAAAAGTATTTAGACTTTTATATTCATATAACAAAAACCTGATAAACAAACCTGATAAATTTGGGGTTTTACCTATTAATTATGCAGCATTTTTAGGATACAATGAATTAGTAATTGAGCTAATTGATTCAGGTTCATATGTAAATAATCCATATAAAAAGACACACTATATTTTTAATTTCTTAAAAAAATTCCATAAAAATTTAAGACCACTTTTAGAAAATACAAGAAACCCAGCAGATCACTTAAAGATGAAAACATTAGTAGAAAATATGGTAAAAGAGTTTAATGTAAAGCTATAAATTTTATAGCTTTACTCTAAAAGATTTTTGGCAAACTCTAAAGCCTCTTTTGTAATATCTTCGCCACTAATCATTCTTGAAATTTCATCTATTCTTTCTTCTTTATTTAAAACTTTAACTTTTGATTTTTGATTAACTTTATCTACTAAAAAGTGTTGATTAGCACTTGAAGTTAACTGAGGTTGATGAGAAATAGCAAATATTTGATAAGATTTAGCAAGTTGTGTCAATACTGTTGCAATTGCAGAGCTCTCTTTTCCACTTAAATTTGCATCAATTTCATCTAAAAATAGTACTCCATTTTTAACTATTTGAAACTCACTCATTGAAGTTAACAAAGCAAGTCTTAATCTATTGAATTCACCACTACTAATAGTATCTAAATCAACACCATTTAGTTCAAATACAACTTCGTCTATACCATTTGAATCTAGCTGTTTTTCATTTATTATAATTTTCGCATTTGAAAGATACAAAAATTTTAAGTAATGATTTATTCGTTTTTCTAGCTCTTTTACAGATTTTTTTCTATGCTGACTAATTTGAAAAGCTAACTCTTTTACATTATGCTCTAATATTTCAATATCTTTTTCAAGTTTTGTTTTTTCAAAAGTTAAATTCTCATATTTTTGTAAATCTTGCTTTTTTTGTTCTTTATACTCAATTGCTTCTTTAATAGAACCAAATCTTTTTTGTAAAGAAGATAGTTTTTCAATTCTATCTAAAACATTTTCAATATCTAACTCTTCAAGTTCAAATAGTGAATCATTAAATCTTTCAAAATGATTATTTAACTCATTTATTGCATCATCAAAAAAAGAACTATTTACTTCTAAAAGTTCCAATGCATTAGATACTTGATGAGAATTTTCAAATATTGCAGAAGCACTTTTTATTGCATCTTCAATTTTATCTTTTTTAGAAAGTTTCTTTTTAATATCCATAAGTTCATCATATTCATCAATCTTAGGATCAATTGATTCAATTTTGTCAATCTCAAATTTTGCAAACTCTTTTAACTCTTCTACTTTTAATTCATCATCAATTAGCTTTTTTAACTCTTTATTTAATATGCATAATTGTTTATATGATTTTGAAAAATCATCTTTTAACTTCGTAAAATTTTTATTCTTAGTTTTTGAAAGCAAATCTAAAAAATTAAGTAATTTAGTACTTTCAAAGTCAGTCTTATCTTTTAAGCTAAGATGCTTAATTAGACTTGAAGAAAAAAGTTGAAGTCTTTTTTTTGATACTGTTTGATTGTTTAACAAATACCTAGTTTTGTCTTTTTTTATCTCTTTTATTACGATTTCATCATCAATATCAATATCAAAATCTTCATCTTTAATGGAACTTTTAAGAACAACTTCACCAAGCTTGGCTTTTGCTTCTTGTATTGCAAATAACGATAAAATAGATTCCATTAAAACTGACTTTCCAGCACCACTAGGTCCAGTAAAAACTACTAAACCCTTATCAAACTCTAAATCAACTTCATTAAAAGATAAAAAATCTTTTAGGTATATTCTACTAATCATTTATATTAATTTCCCCATTGTAATTTTTCGTTTAATACTTCAAAATAGTTTCTCTCTTTTCTATGAAGAAGCTTTGCTTTTTTTGATGCAATTTGAATCTTTATTGATTGATTCTGCTCTACTTCATATATATCTTGTCCATCAACAATTACCATTGCTCCTTGATTGTCTGTTATTGTAAACTCTATTTCAAAATCAGCTGGTAATACTAAAGGTCTTTGAGTTAATGAGTGTGGAGCAACAGGCGTTACAATAAATGCATCTGTCAATGGATAAACCAAGGGTCCACCAACAGATAAATTATAAGCAGTTGAGCCAGTAGGAGAAGAAATAATTATTCCATCCCCATAATAAGAATTAAAAGGTTTACCATCAATTTTTGCATCAACTTTAATCATTGAAGATAATGAATTTCTTGATATAACTATATCATTAAACGCAAAAAAGTTTTGTAAATTTGCATTTCCTTTTATCATCATTCTACTATCAATTCTATAATTTTCATCATCAGATAAGTTTTGTAGAAATGATTCAAGTTCATTTAAACTAACATCTGTTAAAAAACCCAAAGTTCCAAGATTAATACCAAGTACTGGTTTCCCAGATCTAAAAGTTCTTCTAACAACTGAAATTAAAGTTCCATCACCACCTATTGAGACCAAAAAATCAACTGTATCACATAAGATATCAAGTTCAATACCCTCTTCATCAATCATATTTGCACTATTTTTTTCCAAAAATATTTCAATATTTTGTTTTTCAAAATATCCTTTTATTTTCATATAGTCATCTTTTATTTCAGGAGTAGAAGGTCTTAAAACTATTCCCGCTTTTGATTTTGATTTTAGTTTTTCTTTTGTAATTGTTGATTTCAAACCCATATCCGCTTCTTTTAAATTTAAGATAATTCTATCTAAAATGTTAATAAAACTGCTTTAATCTAACAAATTGTAATATTTTATGGATTATGTAGAAATAAAAAAAGCCTACTTTTTCAAGTAGGCTTTTTTGTAGAAGTTATAAAAGTATAAATAATCTTTTATTTAAACTTATTAACCGTTTCTTTTTTTAATGATTTCTTCAGAAACATTTTTTGGAACTTCTTGATAAGAATCAAATAACATAGAGTAAGTTGCTCTACCTTGAGACATTGATCTTAAGTCAGTTGAGTATCCAAACATTTCAGATAATGGAATCATTGCAGTAACTAGTTTAACACCAGCTCTATCATCCATTGATTGAACTTGTCCTCTTCTTTTGTTAACATCACCAATAACATCTCCCATATACTCTTCAGGAGTTTCAATTTCAACTTTCATCATTGGTTCTAAGATTATAGCTTGTGCTTCAGCTTTTCTACAAGCTTCTTTGAAACCCATAGATGCAGCTAATTTAAAGGCCATCTCAGATGAGTCAACATCATGGTAAGAACCATCATATAATGTAACTTCAATATTAACCATTGGATAACCAGCTAGGATACCACCTTGCATAGCTTCCTCACAACCTTTTTGAACAGCAGGAATATACTCTTTTGGTACAACCCCACCCTTAATTGCGTTGTTGAATTTAAAGTTATCTTCTGAATCAACTAATGGTTTAATATCTAAATATACGTGACCATATTGACCTTTACCACCAGATTGTTTTGCGTATTTAAATTCATTTTTAATTTGGTTTTTAATTGTTTCTCTATAAGCAACTTGTGGAGCACCAACTTCAGCTTCAACTTTAAATTCTCTTTTCATTCTATCTACAAGAATTTCTAAGTGTAACTCACCCATTCCTGAAATAATAGTTTGTCCAGACTCTTCATCAGTTGCAACTCTAAATGATGGATCTTCTTCAGCTAATTTACCTAATGCAATACCCATTTTTTCTTGGTCTGCTTTAGTTTTTGGCTCAACAGCAACAGAAATAACTGGATCTGGGAATTCCATTCTTTCTAAGATAACTGGATCTTTTTCAGAAGCTAATGTATCACCTGTAACAGTTGATTTAAGACCAACTACTGCACCAATTTCACCAGCATATAATTGAGAAACTTCTTCTCTATTATTTGAGTGCATTTTAAGTAATCTTCCGATTCTCTCTTTTTTCATTTTTGTTGAGTTTACTACATATGTTCCAGATTCTAAAACACCTCTATAAACTCTTGCAAATGTTAACTGTCCAACAAATGGGTCTGTCATAATTTTAAATGCTAATGCTGCAACTTCACCCTCATCAGTTGATGGAACAATTACAGCTTCACCATCTTGAGTTTCACCTCTAATATCTGCAACTTCTGTTGGAGCTGGTAAGTATGTAGCAACTGCATCAAGTAAAGTTTGAACACCTTTATTTTTAAAAGCAGTACCACAAGTCATTGGAGTAATATTCATAGCTAAACAACCAGCTTTAAGACCAGAAATAATCTCTTCTTCTGTTAAATCACCTTCTTCAAAATATTTTTCCATTAATTCTTCTGAAGATTCAGCAGCAGCTTCAATCATCTTTTCTCTATACTCTTGTGCTTGCTCTAATAATTCAGCTGGAATTTCTTCTTCTGAATAAGCAGAACCCATTGCAGCATCATCATCCCATACTAAAGCTTTCATTTTTACTAAATCAACTACACCTTGGAAGTTCTCTTCTGCACCAATTGGTATTTGAATTGGAACAGGATTAGCTTTTAATCTTTCATTTACTTGTTTTTCAACATTAAAAAAATCAGCACCAGTTCTATCCATTTTATTAACGAATATCATTCTTGGTACTTTATATTTGTTAGCTTGTCTCCAAACAGTTTCAGATTGTGGTTGAACCCCACCTACTGAACAAAATACTGCAACTGCACCATCAAGAACTCTCATTGATCTTTCAACTTCAATTGTAAAGTCAACGTGACCTGGAGTGTCAATAATGTTTATTTGTAGTTGCTCATTTGTTTTAGGGTGTGGCCAAAAACAAGTTGTAGCAGCAGAAGTAATTGTAATACCTCTTTCTTGCTCTTGTTCCATCCAGTCCATTGTTGCAGCACCATCATGAACCTCACCAATTTTGTGAGAAACTCCTGTATAGAATAAAATTCTTTCAGTAGTTGTTGTTTTACCTGCATCAATGTGCGCTGCAATACCGATATTTCTAACTCTTCTAAGTGGTGTTTTTCTAGCCATAAATAATTCCTACCATCTATAGTGTGCAAATGCTTTGTTAGCTTCTGCCATTCTATGCATATCTTCTTTCTTCTTGAATGATGCACCTCTTTCGTTCGCTGCTTCGAATAACTCATTAGCTAATCTCTCAACCATAGTTCTTTCGTTTCTTTTTCTTGAAGCTTCTACTATCCATCTTAATGCTAAAGTTTGTCTTCTTACAGATCTAACTTCAACAGGAACTTGGTAAGTTGCTCCACCAACTCTTCTAGATTTAACTTCTAAAAGTGGTTTAACATTTTCAATTGCTTTTTCAAACAGTTCAATACCAGCTTCTTCACCTCTAGCATCTAAGTTTGCAATTGCACCATACATAATTTTTTCTGCTACTGACTTTTTACCATCTAACATAACAGTATTAATGAATTTTGTGATCACTTTACTATTGTAGATAGGATCAGCCATAATTTCTCTAACTGGAGCTTTTCTTCTTCTCATTTTCTTATCCTTCTACTTATTTCTTAGGTCTTTTAGTACCGTATTTAGATCTTGCAACAGTTCTGTTTGCAACACCAGCTGTATCTAAAGCACCTCTTACAACGTGATACTTAACACCAGGTAAATCCTTAACTCTTCCCCCTCTAACTAATACGATAGAGTGTTCTTGTAAGTTGTGACCTTCACCACCAATATATGAAATTACTTCATAACCTGTTGTTAATCTAACTTTTGCAACTTTTCTTAAAGCCGAGTTAGGTTTCTTTGGAGTTGTAGTATATACTCTTGTACATACCCCTCTTCTTTGTGGACATTTTTCTAATGCTGGTGATTTAGATTTTTTAATCACCTTTTTTCGCTCTTTTCTAATCAATTGATTGATAGTAGGCATTTTTTCCCTTTATATAAATTGGTTTGAGCAATTAAAGCAATGCTCATGCTTCTCGTGCAAATCAACATATTGTTGAAACGATACTACCATTCTAGGAAACGTGAAGTTTTCTAAAAAAGTTCGTGATTATACTTAATTTAATCTTAAACAGTACTTAGTTTAAAATAAATACTGTTTTTACAAAATTATTATTTTATTTTAAACTATTATTACTATAATTCGCAAAAATTAATACAAAGAATATTTTATGATGACAAAACAACTATTTCCATTAGCCTTAGGCGGGCTTGCCATTGGCACAACAGAATTTGCAATTATGGGATTATTACCAGATGTTGCAAATGATTTAAATATTACAATTCCTGTTGCAGGACACTTAATATCATCTTATGCATTAGGAGTAGTAATTGGTGCTCCAATTTTAGTTGCACTAAGTGCTAAATTTCCCCCTAAAAATATTTTAATAGCTTTTATGATTTTATTTACAATGTTTAACTTTATATCAACAATTGCGCCTGATTACTCAACGCTTATGATTGCTAGATTTTTCAGTGGCTTACCACATGGTGCGTTTTTTGGAGTTGGAACTGTTGTTGCTTCAAAATTAGCTAAAGATGGTAAAGTTGCACAAGCAATTGCCTCAATGATTACAGGTTTAACCCTTGCAAATGTTTTTATGGTTCCACTTGTAACATATATAGGTCATACATATGATTGGAGATATGCCTTTGGTATTGTCTCTTTTATTGGTATGCTTACAATAATCTCTTTATACAATTTTTTACCAAAACAAAAAGTTCTAAAAACTGTTACACTAAAAGATGAATTAGTCTTTTTTAAGACAATCAAATCTTGGCATATATTAGCTATTGTAGCAACAGGTTTTGGAGGATTATTTGCTTGGTTTAGTTATATAGCACCACTTTTAATTCATGTTTCAAACTTTGATGAAAAAAACATTTCATATATGATGGTTGTAGCTGGACTTGGAATGGTTGTAGGAAATATTATGGGTGGATATTTAGCAGATAAAAGAGATCCTATCAAAGTGGCAATTTTTCTTCTATCAATGATGACCATATCACTTTTACTTGTATTTTTTCTATCGGAAAATAAAATTATCTCAATAATACTTACATTTATTTGTGGAGCGTTTGCCATGTCAATTGGTTCACCAATAAATATAATTATGTTAAATAGTGCAAAACATTCTGCTATGCTTGGTGCTGCTTTTTTACAAGCTGCATTTAATGTTGCTAATTCAATAGGTGCATTTTTAGGTGGTATTCCACTATTTTTAGGTTTAAGTTATAACTATCCAGCTCTTAGTGGTGCATTTATGGCATTAATTGGAGTAGGATTATGTTTACTTTTTCTAAAAAAATATAAATTAAAAGATAATATATGATAACACTAGCTTATAAAAAAGTAGGCTCAGGAAATAAAACAATTTTCTTCCTACACGAACTTATGGGAGATTGCAGAAACTATGAAGCAATACTTCCATATTTAAATACAAAAGATTTCACATACTATTTTATTGACTTAAGAGGTTATGGCTTATCAAAAGAGTTAAAGGGTGATTATACTTGTGATGAAGCTTCAAATGATATTAAGAATCTAATCACAAAACTAAACTTAAAAGAAGTAAATTTATTAGCTCATTCAATGTCTACAATGATAGCTCAAAAAGTAGCCCTAATTGATAATAGAATCAAACAACTAATTTTAATTACACCAATTTCAGCTGCTGGCATAAAAATGAAACCCCAAGCCCAAGCTAAGCTAATAGAAAAGATGAAAGATAATAAAGAGCTAATTGAGCAAGTAGTACAAAGTGCAAGTAAAAGATACAATCAAGCTTGGAAAAATTATAGAATCAAAATGGGATATACTTCTTCAACTTTAGAAGCTAGAACTGGATATATGAATATGTATTTAACAACTGATTTTATAAATGAAGTAAAAAATATAGATATACCAATCAAAATAATGCTAGGTTATCATGACTTACCAGCTTTTAATAAAACTAGTATCAAAAAACAGTTTGAAAAGTATTATAATGATTTTGAGATAATAGAATGCATGGAAGCAGGACACTATCCAATGATAGAGTGTCCTGTATATTTTGCAAGTGAAATTGAAAAATTTTGTAAATAAGATTGCTCTTGAAAAGCTAATCCTCTTCGTTTTTTGTAATTATTTATTATTTTCTAATAACTCTTATAAAAATCACTATTTAGTGGTATAAAATACATAACCGTTTCAAAAATACCTTCCATATAATGTCTTAGATAAATTTTATAATTTGGATTGATATCTAGTACTATTTGAGGAATTTTATACCAATCTTGTGCTTTATGATATATACAAATAGCAAGGATTGCTTGGTTTTCTTTTATTGTATTTTTTGCTCCAATTAAAGCATCTTGTTCTGCACCTTCTATATCTAGCTTTATAAAATCGATTTTTTCATTTATCAAATTATCTATTGTATTTATATTTGATGCTTGATAATCATGTGCGCAGTTATTTTGTAGTTTTTGATTTGTCATATTTTCTATTTTTTTATTTCCTAATCCACAATTTATAAACTCAATATTTTTATATTTAGAAAAATTCTTTTTTGCTATATTTATATGTAAATTATTTGGTTCAATACAATATATTTTTTTAAAATCAGGGAAATTACTTATGATTTGAGGAATAGTATCACCCACATAAGAACCACCATCAAGAAAAACTATATCTTTGATATTTGGTACTAACTCTTTATCAAAGTATTGTTCTTTGTGATTATTTATAAATCCTTGCATAAAATCAAAATCAAAACTTATCTTAAAATTTATTACTTTTGTAAAAATCTCTTTTGACTTTTCATCACAAAGTAGATTGTAAACTTTTTCATACTCTACTTTATTATTTTTGAAATCATCTTCAAAGTCAGTTATAAAAGGTGGTTTTACTAAAAGTTCTTTATCTATTTTACTATATTTATAAAAGCTAAGATAATTTATATTTTCAAAACCTTTTTTATCAAGTGCATTTTTTACTTCTAAAGGACTACCTGTTGATACAGATAGAATAAGTGCATCTTTTGGTACCTCATCAATTTTATAAATTGATTTTTTTCTTGAACTTTGCACCCTTGTAAAATCATCAATTATTCCATCAATTTGTACATGTTTTTGAATAGATTTTGTATATTTATTAATTCCAAGAATAAATTTCTTTTTAGTAAAAGAGTAAAGAAACTCTTCTACAAGCTCTTTATCTTTTTTATTTATATAAGTTTCATCAATAAGATTTAGCATACGTAGATTAAAGTATTAGTGCTTTTAAACTCTTAACTGTATATAGTTTTAAAGCATTCCCTTTTTCAGCTTTTAGTTCATTTGAAAATCCACTTTTTGAAAACAGTACTGTACAATCAGGTACAATTTCTAATTTTTCACAAATTGCATGCAGTCTATTTAGTTCATTTTTCTTAACTTTTGTATTTGTGTATTTACAGCTTCCAATTAAGATTTTTCCACTTTTTGTTTTGGCAATTAAATCTAAATCATTTTTATCTTCATCCCAATATCTTCCGATATTTTCAATCTCATCATCAGCAAAAGCACTTTTTATAAACTCATGACTTAATTGTTCAAATATTAAGTGCATAAACTCTAATTGATAGTTATTAAATCTTTCAAAACTCTCATCATACTCTTCTTTGGCTATTCCTCTATACAAAGGAGATACAAAAGCAAACCAAAATCTTAAAAATGGTGTTGTGAATAGTAGTTTATTTAATTTTTCATTTCTTATTTTTTCACTTTGTACAAAATCAACAGGTGTCTCTTTTGTTAATATTCCCAAATGAGCTAAATTTGAAATTGTTTCTATTCCCTCATCATAGTCAACATCAGCTCTTTTAAATGCTGTTGTTGTTCTTCTATCTCCAAGTGCAAGCCCTGTTAATATTTTATGGTAAGGAGCATTATTTTGAGTTAGTTTTTCTATACTCTCTTGAATCTCATAATACTCATCTAAAATATGCCTTATGATAAGTGTTCTAAGAGGTTTTGATGTATCAATTTTAACATCTAATCCACCAAAAACAGCAAAGTAATTTACAGCTGTTTGCATATCTTTTGGTTTATTCTTTTCACAAAATATCTTAAATTGTTCTATTAATGTTTTATCATTTAGTATAATAGTAAAGCCTTTTATATTTTATTTTTATAATTATAACATAAAAGGCAACTATCTTTTAATATGATATTATTTTTCTATGATTTTATGAATTTATTTTAAGAAAAGAGTTTTATTTTTGATATTTTTGAAAAAAATTGTTTAATTGATTTGCAAAGCTTTGTGCATCTTTTTGAGTAAAGGGTGCAGGTCCTTTTGTAATCTCTCCGCTATCGCGTATTTCTTGCATTAGGTTTCTAATAGCAAGGCACTCTTTTATATTATCTTGTGTATACTCCAAGCCTCTATGATCTATCGCATGGGCTTGTTTTTCTATAACTCTATTTGCAAGAGGAATATCAGCAGTGATAACTAAATCACCTTTTTGTAAAAGCTCAACTATTTTATCATCTGCTTCATCTGCTCCTTGCTCTACTATCATATAACTTATATTTGAAGATTTTCCAATATTTATTTTTTTATTTGCTATTACAATAGTTTGCAAAGCCAATCTTTCAATTGCTCTTAAAAGAATAGGCTTTAAAAGATTAGGGAAAGCATCGCCATCTACATATAAAATCATTATAAAATCTCTTGTACTCTACCTACTTGCCCATCTTGTAATCTAACTTTGATTCCATGGGGATGAAAAGGAGAGTTTGTTAAGATATCTTTTACAACTCCTTTTGTAAGCTTTCCACTTCTTTGGTCTTGTTTTAAGACTATATTTACATTCATACCTTGTTTTATATCAAATCTTTTTTTATTATCCATTTTACAAACTTTTTTTATAATTTAATATCTCTTTTACAAAACTTATATTGTAAAAAAACACTACTTTAAATAAAAGTGATATTTTTATTGCATCACTATTTGTTGCATCAATTATAGTAAGGTCAAATCCCTCACCATCAGCTTGATTTTTAGGTCTTACTTCAATATTTATAGGTTTTAATGCTTTCATCATATTTATTGTATTTTTTTTTGCTTTAGGTTTTAGTTTTTCAAAAAAACCTTTATCTTTTTCTTCAAGTTTCATTGTCTCATATAATAAAACTAAAGTATCTTTATATATAGTTTTATTCCAAGAAACTTTTCCTTTACTATAATGAAAAGTTGAACTCTTATTTAAAAGTGGATTAATTTTCTCATTTTTTATATCTTCGATTAATTGTAAAAAGAAATTAACTCCACCTAAACTATTTGAAAGAGTTGTTACTTCTTTATTTAAATACTCTTTTGTTTCTTCTTCTAAATCTTTAAATCTCATCTTACTCCGATTGTTTTTATGAAAGTATAGCTAAAAATTTGCAATTTTACTTTCTTATTGATGTTGCAGTTAAAAATATATAGTTTTTTCCAGTAAGCGTAACTCTAAACTTTTTTTGTTGTAGGTATTTTTTACAAAACATGGCATCTTTATATAAAACTGACATTTCTGAAAAAGAGTAATTTTTTGCTTTAGCACCATAAATCATCTGTCCATCATGCCATCTACAATTTGGAAATCCTATTATCATAGCTGCATTTTTTTCCATATAGTTTTGAACTATATTCATAAAAGTCTCATTGAAATTCATATTAGAACTTTGTAAAGTTCCAATACTAATAATCAAATCAAACTTACCTAAATCTAACTGCTCTAGTTTATTTATATCATGTGCAAAAAACTTTACATTACTATTTTCTTTAAATTTTTCCTTTGCAAGAGTTATTGCACTACTGCTATAATCAACTCCCACAAATTCAATATCATTAAAATTTTCACAAAGTTGCTTTATAACTTCAAACTCACCTGCACTATTTACTCCAAGATTTAATACTTTTTTTCTTGATGATATTTTCGTATTTTCTAAACACTTAATATAATTAATCAAAAAATCTGGTTCTTCATTTTTATTTATTTGATTAAAAGTAGATAAAGCTCCATATTTCTCTTCATTTGAGTCTTCATTATGAAAACTTTTGCCTTTATTGACTTTTTCTAGTGTTATTGATACTTTTTTTTCATCTATATATTTTGGTGTTAATATCTTACAATCTAAAAGTAAAGCTAAATCAACATAAGAATTAAAACTTCTATATATAAACTCTTCGTTTTCAATTTTTACAACTTCACCTGCATAACTTGAGGCTAAAAAGTCTGGATTTAAAACAGTAAAACTAATTTTATTTTGTGTTTTTAGAAGTTCTTGTAAAGTTTGATATATTTCAAACATGCTTTGCTTTGTAAAATCTTGCATTAACTCTCTTTATTTTTTACAAATTATATAAAAGAAAGAATTAATACTATCTATATGAAGCATTTGATTTTTTAATTTTCATATCATGAAAACCATTAATTGACATAAACATTCTTATCTCTTTGTCAATTGCTCTATTTTTAGGTCCTTTAATTATTTCAACAATTGGTGAAATATTATCTTTATTTTTATCAAATTTTAGTTCAAAATAGGGAATTATATTATCATGACAAGTTCTAAATTTCATATTTGAGATACTATTTTCAAATCTGTAACAAGAGTTTTCTCTGTCATTTGTAATTATTGGATTATGAATTACTCTTACTTCTTGTTCTTCTTTAAAAAGTTCACTTTTTGATTTTGCAGCAAGGTTATTGATTTTTGTAATTGTTTCTTGACATATTTTTTTAAAGCAATTAAAATCTGTTTTAATTATAGAGTTATCAAGATTTTCAATAGAGTCTAATATCTCTTCAATTTGTCTATTTTGCTCTTCTTCACTATATAAAACTTTAGAGATTTTTATATTACTTGCATAATCAAAATATTCTGAATTAAAGCCAATAGCAATACCTTTGCCATCATTTGCATAAGCTCGCCATTGGCTTAATAAATCTTGACCTTGAGAAAAAGATGCAACATAAACTAAAGGATGTTGGACTAAATACATCTCTTCAAAAAGCTCATACTTTTTAAAGTTATGTTTTGTTGTAAGCTCTTTTATTCTATTTGCAACTTTATCTTTTATCCAATGTATCTCTTTATAATCGTTTAAATTATATATGGAACTAAGCCATAAGGTTTTATTTTGAATAATCGCTTTAAATGAATCAATATTACAGTAGTGGTAAATAACGTTATTCATAAATAGCCTTTTATAGTTGAATATTAAAATAGTCCCTTAAAACCTCAGCTCTGTTTTCTAAACTTATTCCCCAAACTCTTTTATCACTATTTTCTTTATATGTTATCATATCATTTGTTAATGTTATTCTTCCATCTTTTAAAGCTTTTGTTACTAAAAGTGGTGCATAACTTGAAAACTGTTCATAATTTTTTTTGTCTTCAAATACGCAAGAAAAATCTTTAACACTCTTTTTTTTAGTTGAAAACTGATATCTTACTTGCCAACCTTTAGATTTATAATTATACATCAAAGCATACTCACCATTTGCACAAGCTTGAATTTGATATTGTATATCTTCACTTTCAACTATTGTATCTTCATCAAGTGCTAAAGGAACTCTTACATTTCTTCCATTTGCAACATCAACTAAATAGTCTTTGTTATCAATTGTCACAAGTAAAGCCAAATGTGGATAATTTGCTCCTATATAGCTTGTATCTTCAACTTTTGCAAATATCATCTTTGCATCATAACCTAAATATTTCAATAAATATACAAATAAAGTATTTGATTCATAACAAATGCCACCTCTGTTATTGCACACTATTTTTTCATAAATCTTTAATATATTTACTGAAAACTCTTTTTTAAAAATAAAATCAAGGTTTTCATATGGCACATTTAAGATATAAGACTCTTGTAGTTTTTTTAAATTTTCAAAAGTAGGATTTATAGATGAAGGCTCATCATCAATACCAATTCTTTTTAGTATTTTTCCTATTTCCATGAGTTCTCCTTAATAACTACCATTATAACTTTGAAACTATATTTTACACTTAAAAAGTAATTTATTAATATTTTTTAATTTAATTCTAATCCAGTAGAATTTAAAGTATATACTGTAGGAGCTAATTTATCTATAAAAGTTTTATGATGAGACACTATAATCATAGATTTTTTTATACCATTTAAAATATCTACAATCCTTTTTTCTGCATTTACATCTAAAGCATTTGTAGGTTCATCTAAAAGAAGTATTTTAGGCTCTGTACTAAGAATAGAAGCTATTGCAACAATCTTTTGCTCTCCACCACTTAGTTCAAAAATAGTTCTATCTTTTAAATGTGATATTTCTAAACTCTCAAGTATTTTCAAAGCTTCACAATAAGCTTTTTCTTTATCTACACCTCTAGCTCTTAAATTAAACATAACATCTTCAATCACAACAGGGCACAAAAAATAATCATTTACATCTTGAGGCAAATATCCCACATCACTCCTAAATTTTTTGTACTCTTTTTTTGAATCTATTTTATTATGAAAAAGTTCTAAAACTCCTTCAAATGAATGTTCAAGTCCAGCAATTATTCTTATTAATGTACTTTTACCAACTCCATTTGCACCAACAATTGCAACTTTTTCTTCATGTCCAACATTTAAATTTACATTTTCAAAAAGTTTATTTGAACTATTTTTATATGATATTTGTTTTAATGTTATAGAACAACTCATAAGCTTACCTTTAAAATTATTACAATTAATATAAGAAGTATTAAAACAATATCTTTCTTTGTTGTTTTAAACTTATCATTTAAATAAATTTGTTTATTAAAACCTCTTGCTTCAAAAGAGTCTTTTAACTTTTGCGATTTTTTTATTGATTTTACAAAAAGCATACCTAAAATATTGCCAAAAGTATTATAAGTAAACATATTTGTCTTTGCTTCAAAACCTCTTGATTTTAAAGTATTCTTAATATTTTTGAAATCATTTGTTAAATTATCAATCATTTTTAATGTAAAATAAGTAGTTGATACAAAACTGCTTGGAAATTTCAAAATATAAAAACCTCTTACTATATCGTATCCCCTTGATTTATAAAATATTGACAAATTAAATAAAATTATCATATTTGTTCTAATATAAATATTTATGGCTTCATCATACTCTTTTTGAAAAACTAATAAAAGTGCCAATACAATTATAAAAACATTTAAATATGCCAAGGTTTTAAAAATCTTAACTATAGATTCTTTATAAAAATATAGTATATAAAAAGTTGGCAATAAATAATAAAGTTCATAAGAAGAAAAACTTACAACAATAGAATAAAAAAGTGCTGCTAAAATAGAAACAGCAGGGGAGAATATCATCTTTTAACTCTTTTTAATATATAAAATAACCCTATTATAACTAAAAGTGCAAAAATAGTTTTTAAAATATTCATATTTTCAAGTTTTGATTCTAAAGCTTTAACTTTAGCTTTTAATCTTTCATTCTCTTTTTCTAAATTACTTTTATTAATAGATTTAAAACTATTATCTTTTATAGCTTGCTTCTCTTCTTTACTTAAAGATATCTTTTTTGTAGCTATATGCCCACCTTTTGCATCAACAGATACATAAAAATTATCTTCTTTTATATCTATTGAAACTTCACCTTTTTTATTTGTAAAAGTTTTTTGCAAAAGTTTTTTATCTTTATCTTTAATTTTAACTTCGCAATTTTGGCAACCATTACCATTTGCAAAATATGCACTTATATATAAAGTTTGATTTTCATAATCTGTAAATAGATTTAGTTTATGGGCAAATAGTGAAAAACAAAGTAAACTAAGTGCTAAAAAAATCTTCATACTTTAATCTCATTTAATAAATTAGGCATTGCTTTTTTAATATATAGCAATAAAAATAATGTAATAATACCTTCTAAAATCATAGCTGGTATATTTGCTAAAACAACAGCATATGAAGCTATTAAATACTCATCTTTTGCAAAAAGAAGTACTAAAGCAAGAATAACTGTGGCAAAAAATACTCCCAAGAATCCAACTAAGAAAAATCTTATTTTTTCATTTAATTTATGTGCGATTTTTGTATGATAAAGTAAATATACTAAATATGCAGGTAAAGCCATTATGACTATGTTTGCACCCAATGATGTAACTCCACCATAACCTAACATAGTAGCTTGTAATACTAAAGCAATTGAAATTGGAAGAAAACTAACTCTTCCTAAAAATAATCCTATAACACCTACTAAAATTAAATGAATTTGTGTAGGCCCTAAAGGTATATGTATAAATGATGCTATAAAAAAAAGAGCACTCATAGCTGCACTTAAAGCAATATTTTCATTTTTTATCTCTTTTAGTGAGTATAAACACATAGCCCCACCAACTACTGCTAAGGTAGTTGCTACCTCAGCACTTAAAATTCCATCTGATATATGCATTTTTTCTTCTTTCTAATAAGCTTTTATCCAAAGTAAAGCACCGTTTTCTATTGGATACTTTTTACCATCATTAACTTTTTCACCCTCTTCTATAAGTGCAGCAAATCCCCACCAACCTTTATGGTTCATCACAAAAGAAAAATTACCATTTTCATCTGTTTTAACAACTTGTGTAATATGAGCATCTGTTGGTGCTTTTAAACCATATTCATTATATAATTCTACTTCAACCTCTACATTTGAAGCTGGTTTTGAATTGTGTAAAACTTTTCCTGTAAAAATATTACCTGCATATAAACCAAAAGGCTTTGTCAAAGGAACAATCTCATATTTTAAACCTATTGGCTCATCCCATCCATCTTCAAGACCATAAGCACTAACTATTATTTTTGGTACATGAGAAATAAACTTACCCTCACTTGGTTCAAAATATGGTTTTGGAACAGTAAAAAACTTGTAAACCCCTGGTCTTCTAATTTTATATGATGTTTCCCAAGCTAAATTATCAAATCTTTTGATTTGTTTTAAACTTAATGCATTTTTTTTATCATTTAAAAAAATACCCTCTGGCTTTACCATTTTCATCCCTGTTTGTTCAAAAGGATGAATAAACATAGACTCTATTTTTATATTAGCTTCACTTTTACTCTTAACATTATCCGTTGTTGGTATCATCGTCAAAAAATGTGCATTAGCAGCAACTGCAAATGCTAAAAAAACTAAAAAATTTCTCATTATATCTCCTAGACTTAATTTGAATTATTATAATAGTATTATTTTTACAAGATAATAAGTTTTTTAAACTCTTATGTATTTTTGGAATTAATATATAAAAATAATAAAAAATGAGCTAAACTATTTTTTAAGAACATAATTAGAGTATAGATATAATATAAAATCTAAATTGTAAAATTATTTATATTTATATTATACTTTTTATATATAAATAATCTACAAATTATCTTAAGGTAAATAATGAAACATAATAGAGTTTATATTCTTATTTCAGTAGTGTTTTTTTTGTTATATATTTTCATAATTTTTGCAACATATAATACAAATAAAACATATTTATTAAATAATACAATAAATACACAACTAAAATTAGTCCATTCATATAAAGAGAAGTTTGATGAGAAACTATCTGCATTAAAAAGAATTGTTGAAACAATGGGAAAAAAACTAATAAAAAAAGATAGATTTAAAGAGTTTAATTCCATAAAAGAGATGCTTACAACTGCAATGATTTCAGGGGATGGATTTAAAAGTGTATATATATCTTATCCAGATAACTTCACTATATCAGGAAGAACCGATTGGTATTATACAGATGATTATATTGCAGTAACAAGACCTTGGTATGTTCAAGCAGTAAATAAAGGAAAAACAACAATCTCTAAACCATATGTTGGTTCTGCTGGATTTGAAGATAAACTTTATATAAGTATAGCTTCTCCTATTTATGATAAAAATAAAAACCTTTTAGCTGTAATGTCAAGTGATTTGGAACTAAAATCTGTACAAAAAGAGATTTCAAAATTTTTTCCTTTTAAAAAAGGATTCGCTTTTTTAATGACAAATGATTCTCAAGTAATTGTCCAGTCAAATAAACTTGGAATTGATTTTGAAGATAAAAAATTATTAAAATTTTTAGAAACATTTCAAAATAATAAAAAAGGGGACAAAACTTTTAAAATAGACAATCAAGAGTATATATTTACATTTGAAAGACTTAAAAATAGTGATTGGTTGTTTGTTTCTGTATTACAAAAAGATGAGATATTTAAAACTTTAAATCAGCAACTTTTTATGAATTTGATATCATCTTTAATACTTTTTCTTTTAGGTTTAGGAACAATAATATTTATATCTATAACACAAAAAAAACTTTATGAAAAACATTTGCTCTTAGGACATTTTGCTAAAAGTCCTACTTGGGGAATACTACTAACAGATAAGAATGGAAATATTTTATTTATAAATAAAGTATTTGAAAAAATATTTAATATAAAAAGCAAAAGCTTATATGAGAAACCACTAAGTACTATAAAAGAGTTAATAAAAAATGAAAAAATAGATAAAAATGACTGTTTTGATGATATCAAAAAAAATCTTTTTTCTGTAAAGTCTTATAATCTAAAAAGAAATAATAAAACATATAGAGTCCAAATGACTCCTTTATTAAACAATTTTCACAAAGAATTAGAAGGTACTATTATTACAGTAAATGACATAAGCCATGAAAAATACTTAGAAAAAAAAGAGAGTGAACATGAACAAATTCTTATTCAAAATAGTAAAATGGCAGCTTTAGGGGAGATGGTAAGCGCAATTTCACATCAATGGAGACAGCCTTTAAGTACTCTTTTAATGCTAATAAGTAATGCAGAAGAGATTGTAGAAAAAAACTCATTAACTAAAGCTCATAACTACTTATTAAGATCAAGAGATACTATTGAACTTATGAATGAAACTGTAAATGCATTTAGAAACTTCTATAAAGAAGAGTATGGAAAAAAAGAGTTTAATCTAATAAAAATCATAAAAGAAGTTATACTAATAAGTTTTCCACAAATGCAAATGAACGGAATTGAATTAGAGTTTGATTATGATAAAGATAAAGACTATGAGTGTACTAACTACCCCTCATATATCAAACAAGTTTTAATTAATCTTTTTGGAAATGCAAAAGATGAACTATCATTTATTTTAAGACAAAAACCACTTTATGAAGCAAAAATAAAAATCAATCTTTATAGAAAAAAAGAGCATTTTTATATAAGTGTAGAAGATAATGGAAGAGGTATTTTAAAAGAGAATAAAGATAAAATATTTAAACCATTTTTTACAACAAAAAACCAAGGAACAGGAACAGGTTTATATTTATGTGATTTATTAGTAAAAAATAGAATGAATGGAAATTTATATTTAAATAGTTTACAAAACCCAACAAAATTCATAATAAAAATTGGAGTTAAAGATGTATGATAAAATTCAAGAACTACTTGAAAATAAAAATATTTTAATAGTTGAAGATGAAGAGAGTTTATTAAATATTATGGTTGAATCCATACAAGATTATGCTACAAATGTATATACAGCAAAAAATGGTATTGATGGATTAAATTGTTTTGAAACTAACTCTATTGATTTAATAATTTCAGATATTCACATGGCAAAAATGAATGGATTGAAAATGTGTAGTGAAATAAGAAAGATAGATTCATATGTACCAATTATTTTTTTAACTGCTTATGATACAGATGAAAATATGCTTGAAGCAATACAATTAAAAAGTAAAAGTATTTTAAAAAAGCCATTTGATAAAAAACAGTTACTTGTATCTATGATATTAGCAATTTCTTCATTTAAAGAAGAGTTTAAATTTTTTGATTTGAAAAATGGTTTTAAATATAATTTTGAAGCAAAAGAACTTTTATATGATGAGGAAACAATAAATCTTACTAAAAAAGAGCAAAGACTTTTAGAACTACTTATCAAACACCATGAACATACTGTTCCTTTTTCTCTTATTGAAAACTTTGTATGGAAAGATAGTGGAGCTACAGCTGATGCTATAAGAATGTTTATTAATAAGCTACGAAAAAAGACCTATACAGAACTAATTCAAAATATTCAAGGTATTGGATATAAACTCACTTTAAAATAAAACTAATTAAATTTATTAAAAAAAATTAAAGATTATACTTTTTTTATACTATTCCAATAATATTTCTTTACACAAAATATAGGAGATTAGGAATGGGAATACTTAAAAAAAGCTTGTTACTTTTAAGCATATTAGGAGTTACAAGTTTTGCCTTAGCGCAAGACTCTGTTATTAAAGAGCGAACAAAACTATTTGAAAATGGAAAAGATATTGGTTTTATAACTATATTAACTCCAGTTGACGTAGTAAAAAAACAAGCAGGTAAAGTAACTATCAAAGTAAAAGGCTATAGATTAGAAAACTATCCACAAATGATTCTTAGAGATATCAAAAGAAAAGAATTATATGCTGAGTTTAAAGATGAAAAAAGTTCAAATGAATCTTTTAAAACAGTTAAAAAACATGAAGATGATTATGGTGAAATCTGGCATGAAGTTGAAGGAGTTTTTACAATTGATTCAAAAAATATTGCAAAAAACCCAGATAAATTAAAACTTAAAGCTAAAAAAACATATGAGCAAAGTTGTTCAATGTGTCATCATTTACCAGCATCAAATGCATACACTGTAAATCAATGGCCACAACAAATTGAAAGTATGATGGAGCAAGTAACATTAGATCCACATACAAAAAATCTAATTATTAAATATCTGCAACAACATGCAGCTGATTCAAAATAAAGGAGACAAAATGAAACGTAGGGATTTTTTAAAATGTAGTTCAATTCTTGGTGCAGCAACGACTGTAAAAGCAAATAGTTTTGGTTGGGCAGACCTAACTAACTTTGATGATAGAAAAACAGTACTAAGTTCAAATAGATTTGGTATGTTTGAAGCAGTAATACAAAGTGGAGAAGTTATAGAAACTAAAGCTTTTAAAGGTGATTATTTTCCAAGTCCAATGATAAAATCAGTTGCAGATAGATTGCAAAATCAAACACGTGTTGAATACCCAATGGTTAGAAAGTCATTTTTAAAAGCAAAAGGACCATCAAATAATAACCTAAGAGGGAAAGAAGAGTTTGTAAGAGTATCTTGGGATGTTGCTCTTGATTTAGCAGCAAAACATATGAGAGAAACATTTGATAAACACGGACCTGAAAGTATTTATGGAGAGTGCTACTGGTGGGGTGGTTCTGGTAGAGTAAGTTGGGGACGAACTGTATCTAGAAGAATGATGAGAATCTTAGGTGGATTTGTAACTGAATCAGGTGATTATTCAACTGGTGCTGGTCTTGTTATTATGCCTCATGTTTTAGGAGGTTCTTCTGTTTATGATACACCAACTAAATGGAAATCAATAATAGAAAATGCAAAAAATGTTGTAGTTTGGGGTTGCGATCCATTAATTACAAATCAAATAACATGGTCAACTCCACTTCATAGATGCTTTAAAGATTATGAAAAATTACAAGCTGCAGTTTTTAGTGGAAAAATTAAAGCATTTAGTGTAGATCCAAGAAAAAATGATACACAAAAATTCTTAGATGCAGAACACATAGCAGTAAAACCAAATACAGATGTTGCACTAATGATTGGTATGGCACACTATTTATATACAAAAAAACTATATGATGAAAAATTTATCAAAAAATATACTGTTGGTTTTAATAAATTTAAAAAATACCTATTAGGTAAAGAAGATGGCCAAGCAAAAGATATCAACTGGGCTTCTGAAATTTGTGGAGTTGATGCAAAAACTATTGCAAAATTTGCAAAAACATTAGCAAAAGAAAGAACAGTATTATTATGCGGTAGAGCACTTCAAAGACAAGACCATGGAGAACAAGCTCACTGGATGTGCACAGTACTAGCAGCTATGTTAGGACATATGGGATTACCAGGTGGTGGAATTGAGTTCTCACTTGCATATAATTCAAGCGGAGCAACAGATAAACTAGCACCAACAATTACAGGTATTAGCCAATCTATTCCTGAAAAATATAATAAAAAATATCCAAATGCACCTTGGTTAAAACATCATGATGTTGTTATTCCATCATCAAGATCAATAGAAGCAATTCAAAGACCAGGAGAAAATTTAGACCAAAATGGTAAAAAAATAAAATTACCACATATTAGACTAATGTATAACGCATCAGGTTCACCACTTACAAGACACCACGATGTAAATAATATGCTAGAACAATGGAAAAAAGTTGACACAGTAATTACAGCTGAGCCTTACTGGACTTCTACTGCTAAAATGTCAGATATAGTATTTCCTGTAGCAACAGAACTTGAAAGAATAGATATAGACCAAACAGGTGGAACAAAAGAGTATATAATTGCAAGAAAAGCTCATATTAAACCAGCAGGTGAGAGTCAAAGTGATTTCTGGATTTGTAGAGAACTTTGTAAAAGATGGGGTTATGAAGAGGTATTTACAGAAGAAAAAACTGAATTAGAATGGGTTAAATATATCTATGAAGATGCTGTTCAAAAAGCAAAAGCTATGAATATGAAAATGCCATCATTTGATAAATTCTGGGAAAAAGGTTATGTAAGATTCCAAGAAGATGATGAATCAACTCAAAACTATACTAGATATACTGAATTTAGAGATAACCCATATAAACATAGACTTGGAACACCATCAGGTAAAATAGAGATATACTCTCCTGTAATTGCAAAATTCAATTATGATGATTGCAAAGGACACCCAACTTGGATGGAACCAATCGAGTGGTTAGGAGATAAAAAACAAACTAAAAAATATCCAATGCATATTATTAGTCCACACTCAAAATATAGATTACACTCTCAATTAAATAATACATTTATTAGAGGTTTATATGAAATTAGTGGAAGAGAGCCTGTTTTAATAAATCCTAAAGAAGCTAAAAAAAGAGGCTTAAAAACAGGTGACATTGCAAGAGTTTTCAATGATAGAGGTGAAATTTTAGCTGGTGTTTATGTAACTGATGCTGTAATAGATGAAGTTGCTACATTATGTGAAGGTGCTTGGTATTCTCCTGAAAATTTAGGAGATAAAACACTTTGTCAACATGGTAATGTAAATGTTCTTACTATTGATAAAGGAACATCAAAATTAGCTCAAAGTAATATTGCACACACTGCATTAGTTGAGATAGAAAAATACAAAGGTAGTTTAAAACCAATCAACGCTTTTACAAAACCTAAAATTCTTCAAAACTTATAAAAAAAGGCACAAATTTGTGCCTTTTTTATCTTACATAATAATAACTAACATTATAAACAATCACTTTTAATTAAATAGTTTAAAATTTATCCTTTTTTATGCATAGTAGGTATAAAATACTAAATTTATAAAGTAGGAAAAATGGACATAATATTATTTATTGAATATATAGGAATTGCATCAGCTGCACTTAGTGGCTTTTTATTTGGTGTAAAAAAAGGTTGTGATTGGCTTGGATTATTTATAGCAGCTTTTTTAACAGCACTAGGTGGCGGAATAATAAGAGATTTACTTGTTGGTAGAGATATCTACTCTTTTACTCACTATATGCCCGTACTTATTGTAATTATCGTTTTATTTATCTCTAGATTTTTAAAAGTTTATAAAAGATATGGAGAATTAGAAAAAAAGTTCATTTTTATATTTGCAGATGCTATTGATTTTATTTGCTTTTCTATTGTTGGAGCCATGATAGCTATCGAATTTGGTTTTAATATCTTTGGAGTTGCATTTGTTGCATTTTTCAATGGAGTAGGAGGCGGTATTTTAAGAGATATCCTTCTAAATGAAGTACCATGGTTTATGAGAACAGGACTATATGGAACCATCAGTTTTGGCGTTGGTATAACATATTACATCTTGCATCTTGTAGGATTAAATACAATTTTTTATATCATAACATTACTAGCCCTTGGAATTTTAATAAGAATGATAGCATACTATAAAGGATGGCAACTACCACCATTGAAGGATTAGGAAAAATTAACTATTATATTTAATATCTAAGTAAAAATATTAATTAAACAAGCAAATATATTTGTTAATACATAATTTTAATTTACGTAAACATCTAGCCTCTAAAAAAGAGGCTTAGTTTATTTATTAATCTTTAGAAAGTAACTTCACAGGCACGATTTACCCAAAAATACATAACTTTGTTTTTTAGCAGATTTTAAAATCCGTATTAATATAAAATTGACTTGTATATTAAAATATTGTATAATATATTTTTAATATAGAATCTTTGAAAGTAATTGATTAAATCAATCTCTTTGAGAGATTATCTCCTCAAAAAACCATCGGAGTCCGTTCCTTTTTGGAGACGTAAGTTTGGGGACAGTGTAAACTGGGCATCAAACCACAACCGTAAAATGTAGCAGTTTTTGGTCTGCTACTTTTTTTATGGTCTAAAAAAAGTTTTTAATGATAATACTTTATCTTCTATAACTCGAAGTGCAATCATTCTTATAACACCATCTTCAAATTTTTTTCTAAATACTAAACTTACTTCGATTTGTCCTCTTCTATTTCTTATAATACTTTTTTCAACATGTGTAAAGTTATTCAAAATATCAGGAAGTTTTGGAAGTAAGTATAAATGTTCCTTATGACCATTTCTTATATGTCTAACATATTCTTCTTGTATTATAAATTTATATTTACAAATATTAAGATTAGTATGCTTTTTTATAGCTCTACAAGCATCTTCTGTAATTTCTAATTCATATATTATATCTCTTGTATTACTATTTAAAGCTATTGAAATAAACTCTTCAAGTCTCAAAACTATATACTCTTTTTTTTCGAACTAATTTTATCATAATCTATTTAACCAATTAGCATACCACTATATCAGTTCTCTTTTTTCATCAAAATATTTATATTTTGATTCTCTATTATAAGCTGCTTTTACTTTGTTTTTCTCTTTATGAGCTAAACATTATTCAATAATATCTAAACGAAAACCATATTCTTTATATAATTCATGAATAATAGTAGAAAATATACTTCTAAAACCATGAAAAGTGTGTTTATTTTGATAGCTTAACTCTTTATACTCTTGTAAATTTACCACCTATTGCAGTATAAATAACTCTCTTTCCATAAAAGTCATTTTTGTCTTTATTTTCAAAAGAAGCTTTATTTACAAAATTAGCATATTTTGCAGAATGATGAATATAATCATTTTTTAATCTTTTATACTTTTCATCATCATTTTTAAAATCTCCTTTTACTTCTAATACCTTATATATATCAGTTAAGAAATCATCTCTTTTAAAACTATAAGAAGAAAATGAACCAAAAGGAACAACTTCTAATCCCTCTTTCTTACCTAAATGTTTTCCTTTGGTCATATCTTTATAAATAGCTCTTTCATACATGATTTTTAGTGTTATCTGTTCGTATTTATTTACTACTTCTTTTTTATGCATATATAAATATAACATAGGTCTTGGTAGGCTTGTTCCCAAATAAGTAGGAATTACTTCAGGTAAAATACAATAATAGAATCCATCTTCATTATCTTTTTTAATTTCATTTTTTAATTTTACTTTTTTAATTTTACTTGTATTTAACCAATTATATTTTTTATTCCAAGCTATTAATATATTTTTTAGTTTTATTGGAATTTCACCATATTCTTTAACATATCTTTTAGTTAATAAAGTAGTTTCACTAGAAGTATTATATCCCCCTCCTACATCTGAATGAGCTCCAGGCACAAAATACTCTTCAAACTTTTTACCACCACTTAAAGTTATTCCATCTGTTTTTTGCAACTTTTTATTTTTATCTATAAAAATAGAGTATGCATCAAAGTTATACCGAAACTCATCACTTGCCATAAGATGAACAACTTGACCTATTTTTTCATCATTTCCATCTTTAAAAAAGTTTAAATTTAAATTCTCAAAATCGTTTGCTTGTTTTATACCAACGTGAGGAACAGTATCATAAATGCCTACAAATCTAAAACTTATAGACTCTATTGAAATTTTTCTCTCTTTATAATATGGATTTTTTATTCTACTTCTACCTGCTCCATAATACTTCTTTTGTGTATTTAAAGGGTTGTAATATCTTTTCCCATCAATTGATACAATACCATTACTTCCAAAAAAAGGTGTAAATATATTTTCACCTTTTTTCATTTTAATACTATAGCCTTTAGCATTTTTTTCAGAACTATTCAAAATTGAACAGATAAAATGCCTTGCAGTTGCAGCACCTCTACTAAAACCAAAAATATCAAAATATAGTTCATTTATATAACTAATATTTGATGCTGTTCTTAACTGTTGTGCTATTTTTATACAAGAGTATATAATATGAGCTTCTATTCCTGTCTTATCTTTTCTTAAAAACTTTTCTCCTCCAAGACCAGAACCAAATAAAATAGAATCTTCTTTATAACCTTTTTGAATAAAAGGATTATTTGTTCCTGCACCACTTTCATACAATTTAAATCTAGTTGTTGAAAGAATAGTTTTATCTCTTTTTACATCTGCTCCATTATAAAGATTATATAATCTACTAATATTAGTCTCACCATTTACAAAACTACTATCTTCACTATCATCTACTAAGATATTTTCTCTTATATACTCTTCTCTATTTTTCTCTTCACTTGTGTTTAACTCTTTTTTTACTTCAAGAAAATATTCAAATACTTTTTTTGCATGATTTGCTTTTAGACTTTGAAGTAACTCTTTTTCTTCCATTTCTAAATTTGAATCTTCATCAAAATATCTTATCTCTTTTTTTGCTTTATCAATTTGAGAAATTAATAAAAGTAAAACCTCCTCAGTCATTTTGGGATTGGGTTCTGATACTATGTACTCTTGAATAGTATCATACATTTTAATATCAGGTTTTGTCTCTAAATCTCTACCTTTATTCTCTTCAATATACTCAGCTGGTTCTTCTAAGAATTCTACATAATTCCTATAAAAATTTATATTATAAATATTATTATTTGTACCATCAAAAAAAACTCCATATTCAACTATTACTTCAGGCATATATGAAGCTGTAATATTCTGTTTATAAATAGTTACTTCAAGCTCTTTTACTTTTGAATTATCTTTTACATTATATACATAAGGGATAGATACAATTATATAAGCACTCTCTTCTTCTAAATTTTTTATTTGCTCTTCATTTATTATTTTTTGACAACTATCTTTATTAAAAGCTAAAGTTCCTATACTTTTAGTTTCACCTTTTTGTTTTAAACAATCTTCTAGTTTTTGATTATAAGCATGAGTATAACCTCTTGCTTTTAAAACACTTCCATAAGAACTTGCATTATGTAAAGTTAATGAAGTCAAATTTACTATTTTTTTATTTATTTCTATTTTTGAAAAAGAGGTTAATTTACTTTTTATTAGATTTTCACTCTCTTTTGTTATAGCTTGTGTTAAATATTTGCTATATTCATCTTTTACTTTATTTAATATTTTCTTTTTATCTTTTTCATCTTTATTTATTATTTCACTCTCTTCTTCAGATACAATAATATAAGCACATCTAGTTTTTAAAGATGAGTCATAATCATCTATATTTTTATTAGTCTCTTCAATAGAGTATCTATAAAAATGTGAACCTTCACTCTCTTTAAAAAAAACTTCTCCTATTGTTATATCATTACTATTCATAATTTATTCCTAGTTTTTTTAAATGGTATTTTGCATTTTCATGCCCCATTTTTGCTGCTTTTTTATACCATTTTATTGCATTTTCTTTATCATTTAAATCTTTATCATAGGTATATCCTATATTATATGTTGAACTTACATATCCTAGGTTACTAGCTTTTTTATACCACTCTATTGCCTTTTCATAATCTTTTAATGATACTGCATAAATATTTCCAACACTTGCAAGACAAGAGATACAATCTAGCTCTTCATATCCTTTTTTAAACCAATAAATTGCTTTTTGATTATCTTTTAACACTTCCCAATATATAAAACCTAATCTAGAAACTGAATCTTTACTTTTTAGTTCAAAGCCTTTTTTATACCACTCTATTGCCTTTTCATAATCTTTTAAATCTTCTTCATATCCTTGACCTATAGCACCAGCACATTTTCCTAAACCTATTTCATAACATTTGAAAAAATAGTTATAAGATTTCTTTTTATCCTTAAAGTCTTTTTCTTTATCATAAAATATACCTAAATTAAAATATCCTTTTGCATTTCCTAATTCTCCTGCTTTTTTAAAAGTCTCAATAGCCTTTTCATATTTTTCTTGTTTTCTATATATATGAGCCATCGCTAGCAACGAATATGTATCACCTTTTTCAAAAGATTTCTCATACCACTTTAGAGCTTCTTTATATTGAAACTTTTTATCATAAATTACACCTAAATTATGTGCTGCTTTTTCTTTTCCATTATTTGCTGCTATTTTATAATATTCTATTGCTTTATCTTTTTCATTTAAAAAGTTTGAATACAAACTTCCCAATTGCAAGTATGACTCTATACTTCCTTTTTCTTTCCCCTTTATAAAATACTCTTCAGCCTTTTTATAATCTTTATCTCTCATATAATATAAGCCTACACAGTTATAGCCTTGTATCTCTCCATCTAAAATTAATCTTTTATAATCTGCTAAATCTTCTTTTGTATAAATTTTCTTATTACATTGTTTTATATCATATGTACTTTTTTTTAATTCTACTTTCTCATCACGACATGAAGCTAACAACATTGAAAACATAATTAGGATAAATAGGGATTTTATAGATAAGTTCAAGTCAAACCTTAATAATAATTTTTATAATTATATTAAAATTTATATTCATTCTGGTTTAAATAATTTTTATTACTATAAAATAATTTTATAAACGCTCAAACTTATAAAGTTTTTTTCTTACTTTAAAGATAATATATTTAATATTTTGCATATTTAGCAAGGTTATTCTTATCATTTAAATATTTATTTCTAAAAAACTTTCCTAGAATATATTGTTTTATTAATGACTCAGTTTTATTTTATACTCAACTAAGATTTTTATTTGAGAAGATGACAGATATTTATTATTAAGTACACTTATAGAAATGTTAAAAAATAAACTCATAAATTACACTTAATATATTTATTTGCTACAGGCATACTTATTGTGAATTAACTAAACCTAACTCATTTGCTAATTCTTGCATAGAGAAAGGTTTAATTTTATCTCTAACATAAATACAATTTATTTTTCTATAATTAAAAGTCTTATTTACAAGTTAATTTGTATTGTTAATCTTTAGGAAGTAGCTTCACAGGTACAATTTGGAATTCGTCCATGTTCCATACATTATTTGTAACATATGGTTCACTTTCTAACCATTCATTTAACTCATCATCATTTTCAAAATTAACAAAAAGTGTTGAGCCTACCATTTGATCTTCTTCTATTAATGCTCCAGCTTCAATAATCTTACCTTCAGCCATTAATTTTCTTGCACCCTCTACATGTGCCTCTCTTGCTTCTAGTCTTTTGTCTAGTGCGTTATCGTTATCATAAGCAATTATTAGGTATTGCATTTTTATTCCTTTTATTTTTTTAAATTATATCATATTTAAATATAATAAAAATTACACTATTTAACTATTATTAGTTCATCAAAAAAATATCCTTGCATATAATCGCATCCTAACTCTTTTACTAAATCGTAATCACGCTGTGTTTCAATGCCTTCAATAATACTTTTTTGTCCATTTAGTCTAATTGTTGTTAAGATACCTTTTAAGTAGTGCATATAGTTATGATTTACTTCGATTTGACGTAAAAAAGATTTGTCAATTTTAATATATTTACTTCCATTCATCATATAAAAAGAGAACATTGAACCATCTTGTCCAAAATCATCAAGTGCTGTTTCTATATTTTTATTATTTAGCCATGAAGAAAAATTTCGCATTATATTTGCACTTGTTTCATCATCACTACCATTTTCTGTAATTTCTACTACTATATCATCTTTTTTGTTATTTAAAAAAAGTTCCCAATAAGATTGTTGTTCACAAGACACAAATATATCTGCATCAAAATTTAAAAATAATTTTTTGTTTTCTGTGAAATTATCAAATTGTAACTGTTTATTTCTTTTCTCAAGTTCGAAAAATAATTTATTATTATGGTGTAAGTGCCTAAAGATATCTTCAGTAGATATAAGATTATTGTCAATCTCAAACTTTGACAAAGCCTCATAAGCATAGATATCATCTGTTTTTGCGTCAATTATTGGTTCATACTTAGTAAAATATTTTGAGTCTAATATTATGTGTTTAAATTCTATATTATTCATAATAATAATATAACAAAAAACAACTTAATATTTTTTGATAATTAGTATCAATATTGAAAATAATTTGAGGCGAATAGAAAAGTGACAGGATAAGCTATTGCATTAAAGTATCTAAGTAATAAAGAAACTTTAATATTAGGCATTATCTCTTCAATTAAAACTCCATTATTTAACTTTTGCATTATTGAAAGTTTAAAAGCGATATCAAAAAACTTTATACCAACTATACTTAACATTAAAAAACTATAATTATCAAGATAAACACTTAAAAAAATAGAGTAAATAAAGCTTGAGTTTAAAAGGAAGTAAAGAATTATATTCTTATTGAAAATAGCTAGATTATTAGATAATAATCCATAAATAGTATCTGATTTTTGCCAATTTGATTCAAAAAGTTCAATTGCAATAAATATAAAAAATAAAGATATTATATCCATGTTTATAAAAAAGCGAGGATTTCTCCTTGCTTTTTATTTATCTCCATAAGAGAATTTAATTTTTTTGTCTTTATATAGACCCGTTCCAACTGGAATAGTTCTACCAATAACAACATTCTCTTTTAAGTCTTCTAACATATCCATCTTAGCAGAAATTGCAGCTTCTGTTAAAACCTTAGTAGTTTCCTGGAAAGATGCAGCTGATATAATAGAATCAGATGTTACAGCGGCTCTTGTAATACCAAGTAATAATGGTTCAGCAATTGCTGGTTCACCACCAAGTTTGATAATTCTTTCATTTTCTATTTTAAATCTTTTCTTAGATATCATATCACCAACGATGAATTTAGTATCTCCACCATCTAAAATAGAAACTTGTCTTAACATTTGAGATAAAATAACCTCAATATGTTTATCAGCAATATTTACACCTTGAGATCTATATACTTGCTGAACTTCTGATACAATAAATCCATGAAGTGCTTTTTCACCTAGAATTTTTAATATATCATGTGATGCTAATTGACCCTCTGTTAATGCCTCACCAGCATGAACAAACTCACCCTCATGAACTAAAATCTGTTTAGATTTTTCTACTAAAAATTCTGCTTTTGCACCATTTTCATCTGTAATAATAATTCTTTGTTTATTTCTAAGTGGTTTACCAAATGAAACAATACCATCAAATGAAGCAAGTACTGCAATATTTTTAGGTCTTCTAGCCTCAAATAATTCAGATACTCTTGGAAGACCTCCAGTAATATCTTTTGATTTTTGAGTAGCTTTTGGTGTTTTACCTAATACATCAGCAACTTCAACTTTTTGACCTTCACTAACATTTAATGAAGTTTTTGGTTCTAATGAATATCTTAATACTTCTTTATTGTTTGTTGCTAATGAGATTGCTGGTTTGTAACCTGCTGGAATATACTCATTTACAACTAGTTTTGAAGTACCTGTTAATTCATCATATTGCTCAGATACTGTTACACCTGGAATAATATCTTCAAATGCAATTGTACCAGCTTCTTCTGCAATTGTTGGGTTTGCATATGGATCCCACTCAGCAATAACATTTTGCTCTTGCGTTTTTGGAATAGCAATAACAGAATCTTTTTCAACAGGACTATCATCAGTAAACTCAACTAATGAACCTCTTGCGATATAGTGTCTTAAAGCTTCTCTATCTTCTTCATCAACAATAACTGCAAATAGACCTTTTTCAACAACTTCATCACCTGCTTTAATGTCATGTCTTCTTTCTAAATAGTCACCTTTAAGTTTATAGTATTTTACAATACCTTGTGCATTTGAAAGAACATTTGATGTTATTGGATCTCCATCTTGAACTCTTAAAATTGAAGCAAAAGGAATTCTATTTGGTACATTCCATCCATCTTTAATCATCTCAACTATTGATTCATTTTCTCCAACTTCATCTCCATCTGCATAAGGAAGATATAATTTACCATCAATTTTTCCAGATACACCTGCAAGCTCATTTGGCTTAGCAACATCATTCTTTCTTAAATAGTATTTCTTGCTCTCTTTTGCATTTGAAATTGTTAAAATTGTCTCTTCATGTATAGTTTCAACTGTTACTTTACCTTTAAAAGGAGCATTGATTTTTGGCTCAACTAGTAAAACACCAGCATTTCTTCTATTTGCAACAATGATTCTATTTGCTTTATCAATATATGTTTTTATATTGTAATATCTAATAAAACCTTCTTTGTCAACTTTTAATTCTCTTTCTGTTTGAGTAGCACTTGCTGTACCCCCAACGTGGAATGTTCTAAGTGTCAGCTGTGTTCCTGGCTCACCAATTGATTGAGCAGCTAATACACCTACTGCTTCACCTGGATTTGCTTTTCTTTGCTCACCAAGGTTTAGACCATAACATTTTGAACATAATCCATTTTCTACTTTACAAGTTAAAGGTGTTCTAATAACAACAGATTTTACTTCAGCATCTGCAACAACTTTTGCATCTTCTTCTGTTATTAAAGTTCCTTCTGTAAATAAAATCTCATTTGAAATAGGATCAATTATATCCTCTGCAATTACTCTACCTGTGATTCTTTCTTCTAAACTCTCAATTAATTCATTACCAGAAGATAAATCAGTAATTTCAATTCCTTCATGAGTTCCACAATCATCTGTAGTAATTCTTACATTTTGCGATACATCAATTAGTTTTCTTGTTAAATACCCAGCATTTGCTGTTTTAAGTGCTGTATCTGCTAAACCTTTTCTAGCACCGTGAGTAGAAATAAAGTACTCAAGTACATTTAGACCTTCTCTAAAGTTAGAAATAATTGGTGTTTCAATAATTGAACCATCAGGCTTAGCCATAAGACCCCTCATACCTGCAAGCTGTCTAATCTGCGCAGCAGAACCTCTAGCCCCAGAGTCAGCCATCATATAAATAGAGTTAAAACCATTTTTATCAGTTTCAATAATCTCCATCATTTCTGATCCAAGAGTATTATTAATCTCAGTCCAGATATCAATAATTTTATTATATCTTTCTTGCTCAGTTAATAAACCTTGAGAGAATTGTTTTTGAACTTCAATAACTTCTTTTTTAGATTTAACTACGTGTGCTGCTTTTGATTCAGGTACTTTAATATCTGCAATCGAAACAGAAATACCAGCATCAGTTGCGTATCTAAAACCTAAGTTTTTAAGATTATCCAAAAATCTTGGAGTTACTTTATATCCACCATGTTTATAAATATAATCAACTAAAGTACCAATATCTTTTTTCTTTAAAATTTTATTCCATAAATTTTCAGGTACAAATTCAGGTAAAATCTCTTTTACAATCAATCTTCCAACAGTTGTATGAATAATTCTATCATCAAGTTTTGTTCTAATTTTTGCATGTAAATCAACTTGCTTCATCTCTAAAGCAATTTTAACTTCATTTACATCTGTAAATAATTTATGTTGACCTTTTACTCCATCTTTTGATAAAGAAAGATAATAAATACCTAAAATCATATCTTGTGATGGAACAGCAATAGCTCTACCTGATGCTGGTAAAATAATATTCATAGATGACATCATTAAAATCTTAGCTTCTGCAACCGCTTCTTGTGATAATGGTACGTGAACCGCCATTTGGTCACCATCAAAGTCAGCATTAAATGCAGCACAAACCAATGGATGTAACTGAATTGCTTTACCATCAATTAATACAGGGTGAAAACCTTGAATTGACAATTTATGAAGTGTTGGTGCTCTATTTAATAATACTGGATATTCATTTACTATCTCAGATAAACATTCCCAAACTTCATTTGTTTCACTCTCAATTAATCTTTTTGAAGATTTTAAAGTTGTTGCATAACCTTTTTCTTCTAGTTTTGCCATTAAATGTGGTTTAAATAACTCTAAAGCCATTTTTTTAGGAATACCACATTGGTCCATATTTAAAGATGGTCCAACAACAATAACAGATCTTCCTGAGAAGTCAACCCTTTTACCAAGTAAGTTCTGTCTAAATCTACCTTGCTTACCTTTAATAATTTCAGATAATGATTTTAAAGGTCTTTTATTTGCACCTTTAACTGCATTTGCAGTTTTTCCATTATCAAATAGTGCATCAACTGCTTCTTGAAGCATTCTTTTTTCATTTCTAATAATGATTTCAGGTGCATCAAGTTCTGTTAATCTTTTAAGTCTGTTATTTCTGTTAATAACTCTTCTATACAAGTCATTTACATCAGAAACTGCAAACTTTCCACCATCTAATGATACAAGTGGTCTTAAATCAGGTGGAAGAACTGGAAGTTGAGTTAACATCATCCATTCTGGTTTATTTCCTGAATTAATAAAGTTCTCAACTACTTTCAATCTTTTGATTATAGTTTTTCTTTTTGCCTCTGATTTAGTAGATGACATTTCAGATTTTAACTTTTCTAAAAGTTCAAATAAGTCAAGATATTCTAAAAGATTTCTTACAACATCTCCACCCATATTAGCTTCAAATCCAGTATGTTCAAATAAATCAGAAATAGTTCTATATTGTTCTTCATTTAATATATCGTATTTAAGAACTTTTTTTGTTTTTTCATTATCATAATAAGCATCACCTGGCTCACTTACAATATATGCTTCATAATAAAGTACTCTTTCAAGATCTTTTAATTTAACACCTAAAAGTGTACCAATTCTTGTTGGAAGAGATGATACCATCCAAATGTGTGCTACAGGAGAAACAAGATCAATATGACCCATTCTGTGTCTTCTCACTTTTGAAGAAGTTACTTCAACTCCACATTTTTCACATACAACTCCGTTGTATCTCATTTTTTTATATTTACCACAAAGACACTCATAATCTTTTATTGGACCAAATATTTTAGCACAAAAAAGACCATCTCTTTCTGGTTTTAAAGTTCTGTAGTTTATTGTTTCTGGTTTTTTAACTTCACCACAAGACCAAGAAAGAATCTTCTCTGGACTTGCAAGTCTAAGTTGAAAAGCAGAAAAATCTTGTGGTCTTTCTAACTCTTTAATTTCGATAGGTTTTAATACTTTTTCAGTTTTACTCATTCTCTTCTACCTCGTCAAAAATATCAACGTCTAAACCAAGAGCTTTAAGCTCTTTTGTTAATACGAAGAATGTTTCAGGAACACCTGATCTTGGAACATTTTCCCCATTTGCTATAGCTCTATAAGCTCTTGTTCTACCTTCAACATCATCTGATTTTGTTGTAAGCATCTCTTTAAGAACACTTGTAGCACCATATGCTTCTAGTGCCCAAACTTCCATCTCACCAAATCTTTGTCCACCAAATAGTGCTTTACCACCAACTGGCTGTTGTGTAACAAGTGAATATGGTCCTGTAGATCTTGCATGCACTTTTTCATCAACTAAGTGATGAAGTTTTAGCATATACATATAACCTACGTTAACTCTTTCTTTCATCTTATCACCAGTTTTTCCATCATAAAGTACAGATTTACCATCTGTGTCAATTTTTGCTAATTCAAAAAGTTTTTCAAATTCGTAAACTTCAACACCATCAAATACTTGAGTAGCAAATCTAACACCTTTTGCCCAATCTTGTGCATAATCAACTAGCTCTTCATCAGTTAAAGAATTCATAAATTCTTTACCTTTCATAAGCTTAGCAGTACTTGCAATTTCAGACATTTTTTCTCTAAGTTCAGTAATAAACTCTGCTCGCTTAGCTTCAAATATCTCTTGAATTTGATTACCAAGTCTTTTACCAACTAAACCTAAGTGAACTTCCATAATTTGACCGATGTTCATTCTTGATGGAACCCCTAATGGGTTAAGAATTACATCAACAGTTGTTCCATCTTCTAAATATGGCATATCAACTTGAGGAACAATATTAGAAACGATACCTTTGTTACCGTGTCTACCTGCCATCTTATCACCAACTTTAATCTTTCTTTTAGTTGCAATATATACTTTTACCTGTTTAATTACACCACTTGGTAAAATATCATCATGCTCAAGAACTTGAAGTTTTTCTTCATGCTCTTGTCTTAATGTAGATTTTTGTTTGATAAAATGCTCTTTGATATTATTATAAGCATTTTGAACATCTTTATTATATGAAGCAACTACTTTTTTCATAGCAAATCTATTTACATTTGAAAGTACATCAAATGGAATATTATCACCCTTTTTGTAAGTTGTTCCATCTACTTCAACATCTTTATCTAATGCTGATTTTGATAATAAATCATTAATTTTTAAAATCTCTTCTCTATCAAGCATTAATAGTTTATCATGATGCTTAACATCAAGTTCAGATTTTTCTGATTCAATTTCAGCTACTGCTCTTTCGTCTTTTTCATAACCTTTTTTAGTAAATACTTTAACATCTACTACAGTACCTTCCATTGATGTTGGACAATATAGTGATTTATTAATAACATGCCCAGCTTTTTCACCAAAAATAGCTCTTAAAAGTCTTTCTTCTGGAGTTGGCTTAATTTCACCTTTTGGTGTAACCTTTCCAACTAAAATCATTCCTGGCTTAACAAAAGTACCAACTTTAATAATACCAGAAGCATCTAAATGAGAAATTGACTCTTCTTTTACACCTGGTAAATCTCTAGTAATCTCTTCGTTTCCATGTTTAAGTTCTCTACATTCAACATCTTTTTCATAAATATGTACAGATGTAAATGCATCTTCTTTTATCAATCTTTGAGAAAGAACAATAGCATCTTCATAGTTATAACCATTCCATGGCATAAATGCAACCATTGCATTAACACCAACAGCTAATTCACCTTTATCCATTGAAGGACCATCAGCAATAACTTGACCTTTTTCAACTACTTGACCTTGTTTTACTGCTACTCTTTGTCCAAATGATGTATTATTATTTGTTCTTGAGTTCTTGCTAATTTGATAATGGTCAATAAATGCACCACTTTCGTCTTCACCTCTAATGTAGATGTTTTTAGCATCTGCTTTTTCAACAACACCAGCTCTAGAAGCTTTTATAGCTTCCCATGCATCTCTTGCAACAGTCTTTTCTAAACCAGTACCAACAATAGGCGCATTAGGTTTTAATAATGGAACAGCTTGTCTCATCATATTTGAACCCATAAGTGCTCTGTTGGCATCATCATGCTCTAAGAAAGGAATAAGTGAAGCAGCAACACCCATAACCATTTGTGAAGAGATATCAATATAGTTTACCTTACTTCTTTCCATAAGTAAAATTTCACCATTTTGTCTAGCTTCAATTAAAGGCTCAACAATCTTACCATTATCATCAACTTTTGTTGAACCAGGTGCGATTACAAGTCCCTCTTCTAAAGTTGCAGTCATGTAAGTAATTTCATCTGTTACTACACCATCTTTAACTTTTTTGTATGGAGCTTCAATAAATCCTAACTCATTTACTTTTGCATAAGTAGATAAAGTATTAATCAGACCAATATTTTGACCCTCTGGAGTTTCAACAGGACAGATTCTTCCATAGTGTGTTGGATGAACATCCCTTACTTCAAATCCAGCTCTTTCTTTAACTAATCCACCCTCACCAAGTGCAGAAAGTCTTCTTTTATGAGTAACTTCTGATAATGGATTTGTTTGGTCCATAAATTGTGATAATTGCCCTGATGTAAAGAATTCAGTAATTGTTGATGTAATCATCTTAGAGTTTACTAAATCATGTGGCATTAAATCTTCTAATGTTCCACTTAATGTAGTCATTTTATCTCTAATAGCTTTTTGCATTTTAATAAGTCCAGAATGCAACTCATTTGCAAGAAGTTCACCAATTGCTCTAATTCTTCTATTACCTAAGTGATCTCTATCATCAATATGACCGTGACCTGATTTAACTTTTACTAAATACTGAACAGTTTTAATTACATCTTCGTAAGTTAATACTGTTACATACTCAGGAACATTAACACCAAGTTTATGGTTCATTTTCATTCTACCAACTTTTGTTAAATCATATCTTTCAGGATCGAAAAATAGTTTTCTAACAAACTCTTTAGCAGCTTCTTTTGTTACAGGCTCACCTGGTCTCATAACTTTATAAATTCTAATTGCTGATAAATCATTTTCATCATCAATTTGTTCTGTTTGTTTTAATAGCTTTAAAGACTCACTATCAGCTTTAAATGCATTGATAATTGAATCATCAACACCCGTTGCTAAATCATTAGCAATATCAAATGAATCAAATCCTAAATCTAATAATTTCTTTAATTTTAATTCATCTAAATTTGTTAAAGCATCAAATAAAACTTCTCCTGATTCTGGATCAAAAATAGCACTTGCAGTTGATCTATCCATTAATAATTCAACTGGATACTCAACTAATTCAAGTCCACCTTCAACTAAAGCTTTTGCTTTTCTAGCTGTAAGTCTTTTTCCTGCAGCTAAAATTAAATTACCTTTATCATCTTTTAAATCAAAATCTAATCTACCAGAATAATCATCTGGATTAAATTTTGTTAAAAATTTATTATTTTTAACTTTTACATTGATAATTGGATAAAAAAGTTTTATAATATCTTCTTTAGAGTAACCTAATGCTCTAAAAAGAATTGTAACAGGAACTTTTCTTCTTTTGTTAATTCTTACATATAATACATCTTTTGCATCATACTCAAAATATAACCAAGAACCTCTATCTGGAATAATTTGACCAGTATAAATTAGTTTGTGACCTGATGTATTTGCTTCTTCTTCTTTGAAGATAACACCTGGAGATCTGTGTAATTGGTTTACAACAACTCTCTCAACACCATTAACGATGAAAGAAGTTCTATCTGTCATAAGTGGAATTTCTCGGATAAATAAAGATTGTTCTTTCATATCTTTAACACCGATTTTTTCACCAGTTTTTTCATCTAGTTCCCATAAAGTTAATCTAATATTAATCTTTAATGGAATTGAATAAGTAAGACCCCTAACCATTGACTCTCTAACATCATATTTGGGTTTACCAACTTCTGAACCTAAGTACTCTAAAGTAACTCTATTTTGTGCATCATGAATAGGGAATACTGATTTAAATACTTTTTCAATACCAGCATCAAATCTATCATCTTTTCCTATCATCAAAAAGTTTTCATAAGAGTTTTGTTGTAATTGTAGTAGATTTGGAATTTCTATTTGTTGTGGATTTTTTGCAAAATCAACTCTAAGTCTATTACCAGATTTTAAAGAGTTTAACATTGTCGACCTTAATAATTTGGTTTAGTTTTTTAGCTTTTTTTATAAAGCGCAAAAAGCATCCTAAAGGATAAGTTTAAAATTCTTTAAAAAAATTCTAAACTTAGCCCTCAGTGATGCTAGTCTTTTATGCAAAGTAGAAGGCTCTACTTTGCATACAATAATCTTTAATTTAAGTAATTATTTGATTTCTACAGATGCCCCAGCAGCTTCTAATTCAGCTTTTGCAGCTTCTGCATCTTCTTTAGAAACACCCTCTTTAACAGTTGATGGAGTTTCTTCAGCAGCAGATTTTGCTTCTTTTAGTCCAAGACCAGTTAATGATCTAATAACTTTAATTACATTAATTTTCTTAGCACCAGCATCAGTGATAACAACATCAAATTCAGTTTGCTCTTCAACTGCTTCAGCAGCTCCAGCAGCAGCTCCACCAGCAACAACAGTTGGTTGTGCAGATACACCAAATTTTTCTTCAAATTCTTTAACTAGTTCAGATAATTCTAATACAGATAAACCTGAAATGTACTCTAATACATCTTCTTTAGAAATTGCCATTTTATTTCCTCTAAATTTTATTTTTATAATATTTTATTAATTTTAACCGCTATAAATTAAGCAGCCTCTTCTTCTTTTTTCGCTCTAAGATTGTCAAGCCCTGTAACAAAGTTTCTTGCAGGAGCTGTCCAAACAGAAAGTAACATACCAATAAGCTCATCTCTAGATGGTAATTTAGCAAATGCATTAACTCTATCAAGATCAGCTGGTTCACCTTCAATGATACCTGATTTAATAACAAATTTTTCGCTATGCTCAGATGCAAACTTGTCTGCTACTTTACAAGCAGAGATTTGATCTTCTGACCATAAGAAAATGTTAGTTCCGTTTAACTCAACATCTCCTAACTCAGCATTTTTAACAGCAACAGTTACAAGTGTATTTTTAGCAACTTGAACTTTTGCTCCGCTTTCTTTAGCGCTTTTTCTTAAAGCTTCTAACTGTTTATGAGTAAGACCTTTATAATCACACACTACGATAGCTTGAGACTCTTTAAATTCAGCTGTTAAAAAATCAATAATTTCAGCTTTTTGTTGTTTAGTCATAATAGTTTTCCTCCTTTCAAAACATGAAACTTAAGCAGGTCTTACAAAAGACGGAGGTGTCTTTTACCGGCTGTCTCCAGTTTTATATCAGTGCTTTGATAACACTCAAAGATATAGATTTTTATCTACATATTTGAATATTATTTAATTCAAATAAGGAGTAAACCTTATTTGATATCCATTAATTCTGTTGTATCTAATTTAATAGATGGAGACATAGTTAATGAAATTGCTGCATTTGAAATATATCTTCCTTTTGCAGTTGATGGTTTTGCTTTGTTGATAGCGCCAATAAACGTTTCAACATTTTCTTTAATAGCTTCTGTTGAAAATGATACTTTTCCAACTGCTGCTTGCATATTACCTTTTTTATCAACTCTATATGTAACTTTTCCACCTTTAGCATCGCTAACAGCTTTTGTTACATCCATAGTTACAGTACCAGTTTTAGGATTTGGCATTAAACCTTTTGGTCCTAAGATTCTACCTACTTTACCAACGATACCCATACAATCAGGAGTTGCAATTAATACATCAAAATCAATATTTCCTGCTTGAATATCTGCTGCTAATTCATCATTACCAACAATATCAGCACCAGCTGCTTTTGCTTCATCCATTTTAGCACCTTTAGCAAATACTGCAACTCTTACAGTTTTACCAGTACCATGAGGAAGAACAACAGCTCCTCTAATCATTTGGTCAGCATGTCTTGGATCTACATTTAAGTTTAATGCAATTTCAACACTTTCATCAAATTTAGCAGATTTTAACTCTTTTAAATGAGTACAAGCTTCTGCTAATTCATAATTTTTATCTTCAATTTTTTCTGATAACGCTTTATATCTTTTTGAAACTTTTGCCATATTTTACTCCGCAATTTTTTTTATTTTGCTACCGCCAAGTTATAAAGTCTGGTGGTAAGACTTATTAGAAATTATGCTTCTACTTCAATTCCCATTGATCTTGCTGAACCAGCAACAATTTTTGAAGCTTGTTCTTTATCATCAGTGTTTAAATCTGCAATTTTCATATCAACGATTTCTAAAACTTGTTCTTTAGTTAACTTTCCAATTTTATTTTTAAGTGGATTGTCACTACCTTTTTTAATTCCAGACGCTTTTTTAATTAAATCTGTCATTGGTGGTTGTTTTAAAGTAAATGTAAAACTTTTGTCTGAGTAAACAGTGATTTCAACTGGAATATTAAATCCACTTTTATCTTTTGTTTTTTCATTAAATGCTTTACAAAATTCCATAATATTAATACCTCTTTGACCTAATGCAGGTCCAACAGGTGGTGATGGATTTGCAGCACCAGCTGGTATTTGAAGTTTAAGTGTACCTTCTACTTTTTTAGCCATCTAAATTCCTTTTCTAAATTTGTTATAACCATAGGCATTAGGCAATAAAACTATAAAAGAAGCAAGTTTGTATTGCCTAATGCCTATAAATTATTTTTAAACTACTCTTTCTACTTGCGTATAAGAGATTTCTACTGGTGTATTTCTTCCAAAAATTGAAACATTAAGTTTCAATATTCCAGCAGTCATATCAAAATCTTCAACAATTCCATTGAAGTTTGCAAATGGTCCTTCATTGATTCTAACCATTTCACCTTCATCAAAAGATACTTTTGGTTTTGCAGCAGATCTATTATTAACTTTTTCTAAAATAAGATTAATGTCTTTATCTGATAATGCAGTTGGCTTTTTAGATTCACCAATGAATCTTCCAACTTTTGGCATTGATTGAATTCTGTGCCATAATGCAGTATCTAAATCAATTTTTGCAAAAGCATATGCTGGATATAATGGTCTTTCAACTATAACTTTTTTACTTTTTTTAATTTCAATTAAATCTTCAGTTGGAACTAATACTTCAGCTATTTTATCATTTCCCATTTCATCAGCAAGTTTTTCTAAAGCTCTTTTTACTGTTAATTCACTACCTGAGTGAGTTTGAATTGCATACCATTTATGTGCCATTTTAATCCTTAATTCATTACTGAAGATAGGCTTAATGACATTACTGTATCAATTAGTGCTAAAAATAGTGTTATTACAGTAACAACAACAAATACAGATAAATATGCAGATCTAATTTGTTCTTTAATTGGAAAAATTACCTTAAACAGTTCATCTTTAGCATTTTTATAATAAGTTTTGAATTTATTCACAAGTGACTCCAGTATGTATTAAGCTATAAATTTTTTTAAAAAAAGTTTTTAACTACTTTCAAAAAAATTAATTATTATGGCAGGCCAGGAGGGACTCGAACCCCCAACCGTCGGATTTGGAATCCGGCGCTCTACCATTGGAGCTACTGACCTAAAAGTATAAAGAGATAAGTTAAAGTCCTAAGACTTTAACTTAATTTCTTTATGAATTGTGTGTTTTCTTAATCTTGGACTATATTTTTTAACCTCAAATTTCTCACTATGAGTTTTTGGGTTTTTCCAAGTAGTGTAGTTAATATCTCCACTCTCTTCGCATTTTAATCCAATTTTTATTCTAATCGCTGCCATTAATCAATCCTTATTCGATGATTTCTGCAACAACTCCAGCACCTACAGTTCTACCACCTTCTCTAATAGCAAACTTTGTACCTTTTTCTAGAGCAATTGGAGCAACTAATTCAACTGTCATTTCTACATTATCACCAGGCATAACCATTTCTACACCTTCTGGTAAATAAACTGAACCAGTTACGTCTGTTGTTCTTACATAAAATTGTGGTCTATATCCACTAAAAAATGGAGTATGTCTACCACCCTCTTCTTTTGAAAGGATATACACTTCACATCTGAATTTAGTATGTGGAGTAATTGTTCCTGGCTTAACAAGAACTTGTCCTCTTTCTACTTCTTCTTTTTTGATACCTCTTAATAAAATACCGCAGTTGTCACCAGCTTCACCTTGTTCCATCTCTTTTCTGAACATTTCTACACCAGTTACTGTAGTTTTTTGAGTATCTTTCATCCCTACGATTTCAATCTCACCACCAACTTTGATAGTACCTTTTTCAATTCTACCAGTTACAACTGTACCTCTTCCTGGGATAGAGAATACATCTTCTACAGGCATTAAGAAATCTTGGTCAATATCTCTTTCTGGAGTTGGAATATATTCATCAACTGCATCCATTAATGCAACGATTTTTTCACTCCATGTTCCAAGAGTACCAGATTTTGCTTCTTCTAAAGCTTGGAATGCAGAACCAGCGATAATTGGAGTGTCATCACCTGGGAAATCATACTCAGATAATAATTCTCTAATTTCCATTTCAACTAGCTCTAACATCTCTTCTCTATCTTCTTCATCTAGTTGATCTTCTTTGTTCATAAATACAACGATATATGGAACACCAACTTGTTTAGATAATAGAATGTGCTCTCTTGTTTGAGCCATTGGTCCATCTGTTGAAGCAATTACTAAAATTGCACCATCCATTTGAGCAGCACCAGTAATCATGTTCTTAACATAATCGGCGTGACCTGGACAATCTACGTGTGCATAGTGTCTTTTGTCAGTTTCATACTCAATATGAGAAGTAGCAATTGTAATACCTCTATCTCTTTCTTCTGGAGCGTTATCGATTTGATCATAATCCATAAGCTGTCCACTACCTTTAACTGATAAAACTGCAGAAATTGCAGCTGTTAATGTAGTTTTACCATGGTCAACGTGACCAATAGTACCAATGTTAACATGCGGCTTGCTTCGTTCGAACTTTTCTTTTGCCATTGAAATTCCCCTTAAAGATTTAAAAATTCCCTCTGAGTAGATAAGCCTAAGGCTTCTCTATTCAGAGGGTTTATATTTATTTTTTTATTATAGCATACAGCTTAGAAATTGTGCTTAAGAAGGCATAACTTCTAAGCTGTATGAATTAAATTTGCATTATATCAAAAAAAAGATTACAGGGAGATTACATATTCAGAGTTATATACATGTGCTTATAACTCAGCTCCCAGTATCAATAAATTAAATGGAGCGGGAGACGAGACTCGAACTCGCGACAATCTGCTTGGAAGGCAGAAGCTCTAGCCAACTGAGCTACTCCCGCAATCATTTGCGTGGTGGTGAGAGAAGGATTTGAACCTTCGAAGCCATAGGCGGGAGATTTACAGTCTCCTGGATTTGACCACTCTCCAACCTCACCGTTGAAAATTATTAATCTGGTCAAGCGCTGATCTTTAAAAGACTACGCACGACAATAAAATGGAGCTGGTGAAGGGACTCGAACCCCCGACCTGCTGATTACAAATCAGCTGCTCTAGCCAAGCTGAGCTACACCAGCGTCCTAAATTTACATGGTGGCGCGGGGCAGAATCGAACTGCCGACACAAGGATTTTCAGTCCTTTGCTCTACCGACTGAGCTACCGAGCCATTTCGTAAATTGGAGTGAAATTATACACAGTAGTTTATTAATATTTGCTTAAACTATTAACAAGTTCTTTAAAAAGTTTTCCTCTATGTGCATATGAAGTAAATTGGTCCAAAGATGAAGCAGCTGGAGAAAGCATTGCAATATCGTTTTCTTGGTAGTTTCTATCTATTTTTTTTACTGTATTCTCAAGGTCATTTGTTTTGTTACACTTAAGTAAATATTTTTTTGATAAAGCTAATATTCTTTTATAATTACTTCCTATTGCATAAACCTCAATATTTTTCTCTTTTAAAAAGACAAATAAAGGTTCTATATTTGCACCTTTATCATCTCCTCCTAATATTAAATGTATTTTTCTATTCTCGTATGATTTTAAGGCATTTATAGTAGCATCAATATTAGTTGCTTTACTATCATTAATCCAAAGTCTATTTTTATTATCATAAAACTCTTCTACTTTATGTTCATCAACTTTAAAAAGATTTATTTTTTCATAATCACGCTCATCAAAAATTATCTTCTTACAAGCTAAGGCTAATATCGCATCTAATAAAAATGGTTCTTTAAAATTTATTTTTGATTTTTCAATATTTAATTTATCTGCAAGTTCAAAGCTATCATTATATGTAATTAAAGTTGCTTTAGTTTTATAATTTTCAAACTCTTTAGGAACAATTGCTACTTCACCTTCATTCATAAAATCAAGTGGCTTAAGCTTACTGTTTTTATACTCTTCAAAACTACCATGCCATGTTATATGATCTTCACTAATTGGTAGAAGTATATAAAGATTAGGTTTTGCTTTATTTGTATAATGTAAGGTAAAAGAAGAAGTTTCTAAAATCCATATTTTAGATTTTTTATCTAATTTTGCAATTGGTGTTCCAATATTCCCACCAGATACACTTCCATACTCTTTTAATAAATGTTGGCACATTTGTGTTGTAGTAGTTTTTCCATTTGTACCACTTATCCATATTGAAAAAGGCATACTATCATATAAAAAGTCATAATCACTCATAATATTAATTGAATTTTTGACCATTTTATTATAAGGAGGAATACCAGGACTTACAATAGTTACTTCATTGCTGTTAATATCATATTCATTAAAATTATTATCATCATAAAGAGTTACATTATCAAACTCTTCATTAATAGCTTGCGCTGTAATTCCTTTTCCAAGTACTCTTATTTTTTCATTTGATTTCATTTATAATTACCTTAACTATATATAATTTACTATCTAATCTTAAGACTCATTAATGCTATTAAATTAGTCATAAATGATATTATCCAAAATCTTACAATAATTTTATTCTCTTTCCAACCTTTTTGTTCAAAGTGGTGATGAATAGGTGCCATAAGAAAAACTCTTTTTTTTCTTAGCTTATATGAACCAACTTGTAAAATAACAGATACTGTTTCTAAAACGAAAATAAAGCCAATTAAAAGTAAAAGGATTTCAGATTTTCCAACAATTGCCATATATCCCATAAATGCACCAATTGGTAAACTACCGCTATCTCCCATGAAAATTTGTGCTGGATGAGAGTTGTACCATAAAAATGCTATAAGAGAACCAATCATACAAGCACCTAATATTGCAAGTTCACCTGTTAATTTTATATTTGGCAATAATAAATATGAAGATAAGATTGCATGTCCTGTAATATAAATAATTGTAGATAATGTAAAAAAAGCCAATATTGAGGGAACAGTAGCTAGACCATCTAAACCATCAGTTAAATTAACAGCATTTGATGCAGCAATAATAACCAATATCCAAAAAAATGTAATATAAAAACCAATATTAAATAAAGGCAGTTTATAAAACGGAGTATAAGTTTCTGTAGTATGCCCATATAAATATAAAATTCCTACTATAATAATAGCTGAGACAATTTGTAGTATTAGCTTCATTCTTGCAGATAATCCTGCATCATTTTTCATATTTGATATTTTTGCATAGTCATCTTTTATTCCAATCAATGAAAAAAGACCTAAAGTAAGTAAGCCCCCTACCACATAAAAATTATTTAGCTTAATAGTTAAAATTGTAGCAATAATTGTAGAAAATATGAAAACCAAGCCACCCATAGTTGGAGTACCTACTTTTGTTTGATGAGATTCAGGAGCATATTCATAAATTGGTTGAGATGCTTTTTTTGATCCTGCCCACCTGATAAATTTTGGTAGAAAATACATAGTTAAAAAAAATGATATAAAAAAACCTATCCCCGCTCGAACAGAGATATACTGAAAAATATTAATGTCTAGGTGTCTATAAAACCAGTAAAACAAAATTAAACCTTAGTTTGGATATAATCGAGCGATTATATTATATATTACCAAATATTTAGATAAATTTTTACTTGGAAAATAAAAAAGGTTTAAAATGACACAAAAGACTATTCTTGTAATTACCGATGGAATTGGACACAATAATTCTGATAAATATAATGCATTTTCAAATGCAAATACTCCCACTTATAATTATTTATTTAAAAATGTTCCTTACTCTTTAATTCATACACATGGAAATTTTGTTGGTCTACCAGATGGACAAATGGGAAATAGTGAAGTAGGTCATATGACAATTGGTAGTGGTAGAGTTTTATATCAAGATTTAGTAAAAATAAATTTAGCTATTAAAGATGATACATTAAAAGATAATGAAATTTTAAAAAATACAATTGAATCATCAAATGATATTCATCTTCTTGGTTTAGTAAGTGATGGAGGAGTTCATTCACATATTGATCATATTATTGAAATGGCTAAAATTGCTTACTCTTTTAATAAAAAAGTTTTTATTCATATAATTACAGATGGAAGAGATGTATCTTTTAATTGTGCAGCTAAGTATATTAAACAAATAAACTCTATATGCAATGAAAATATAAAAATTGCAACTATTTCAGGAAGATACTATTCAATGGATAGAGACAACAGATGGGAAAGAGTAAAAAAAGCTTATGATGCAATAGCATTTGCAAAACCAAAAACTTCAAGTAATATTTTAGATTATTTGGCAAACTCTTATGAAAATGAGATTTTTGATGAGTTTATAGAACCAACTGCATTTGAATCATTTGAAGGAATTAATAATAATGATGGAATAATCTTTTGTAACTTTAGAAGTGATAGAATGAGAGAGATTTCATCTGTTTTTGCAAAAGAAGAATTCAGTGAATTTAAAAGAAAAGATTTGAATTTAAATTTAGCAACAATGACCCAATATGATAAAAACACTCCAATTGCAGTTTTATTTCCTAAACAAACACCTAAAAACACTCTTGCAGATGTAATTTCAAATGCGGGATTAACTCAACTTCACACAGCAGAAACAGAAAAATATGCTCATGTTACATTCTTTTTTAATGGAGGAGTTGAAGAACCTGTTGAAAATGAATCTAGAGTATTAATACCCTCACCAAAGGTAGCAACTTATGACCTAAAACCAGAAATGAGCGCACCAGAAGTTTCAAAAACAGTAAGAAAAGCAATGGATGAAAACAATGATTTTATTGTAGTAAATTTTGCAAATGGTGATATGGTTGGTCATACAGGAAACTATGAAGCAGCAATAAAAGCTGTTGAGGCTGTTGATCAAGAGCTTGGTTTGATAGTTGAAAAAGCAAAAGAAAAAGGTTATAATTTAATATTGACAAGTGACCATGGAAATTGTGAAGAAATGAAAGATAAAGAGGGTAAAACTTTAACAAATCACACTGTAGGAGATGTATACTGTTTTGTTTTAGCAAATGGTGTTTCAAAAGTAAATACGGGTGGATTAAATAATATTGCTCCAACTGTTTTAAAACTTATGAAACTAGAAATTCCAAGCGAAATGGATACTCCACTAATTTAAAGGTATAAAATGGCATTAAATGAAATTAAAGCAGATTTAAAAAAGTTAGATATATTAATTGTTGAAGATGGTAAAGATATTATAAATATCATGCACCGAACTTTTAAAATGGTTGTAAACAATATTGACTTAGCTTCTAATGGAAGTGAAGCTTTGCTACATTACAATAAAAATAAACCTGATTTAATTTTAACTGATATTAGAATGCCTCATATGGATGGAAATGAATTTATAAAAAAAATAAGACAAATAGATTCTAAAATACCAATAATAGTAATAACTGCATATGAAGAAGATTTAAAAGATGAAGATAGAAAATTAGTAAATGCCATATTTTCAAAACCAATAAATTTTATTTCATTAATAAACAAAATAGATGAACTAATTTAAAGATGTCTAAAGTAATAAACATAAATAGATTAAAAATAGAATTAAAAAAAGATATATTATTAGATTTGAGTTTTAAGATAAAAAATACTACAGCATTAATAGGTGAAAGTGGAAGTGGAAAATCATTGACACTAAAAACTATTTTAAATCTTCTTCCTAAAAACTTATGTGTAAATTTTGATTATAGTTCAGATTTTGAATTAAATTATGACAATATTGGTTTTATTCCACAAAATCCTTTTACATCACTTTCACCAATGACAAAAATAAAAAATCAATTTTTTTGTAAAAAAGAGTCAATGCTATCAGCATTAAAAAAAGTTGGTCTTGATTCATGGGTTTTAGAAAGATTCCCAAATCAGTTAAGTGGAGGGCAATTACAAAGAGTAGTTATAGCAATAGCAATAAGTAAAAAGATAAAACTATTACTTCTTGATGAACCAACAACTGCCCTTGATGAAAAAAATAAAAAAATGATAATTGATTTAATAAAACAATTATCTACTGAGTTTAATTTAACATTGTTATTTATTACACATGATATAGACTCAATTAAAGATTTATGTGAAAATATGATAATTATAAGAAAAGGTAAGATTATACAAGATGGGAAAACCAATGAAATTTTACAAAATCCAAATAATCAATATACTAAAACTTTAATTGAGTCTAATTTTAAAACTAGAGAATTTAGGAAATAATATGAAATATATTTTAAGCTTATTTACAATAATAGCACTTGCCGTTTGTGCATGGCTACTATATTTGTATTCACATATAAGATTTGAGCTTGACAAAGTGATTAACTATAATCCAAGACTAACAACACAAATTTTTGATAAAGATGGGAAGTTGATTTCAAACTTATTTTCAAAAGAAAATAGATTATATGTAAACTATGATGAAATACCTGCAAGAGTAATTGAGGGATTAGTTGCTATTGAAGATACACATTTTTTTGAACACAATGGAATAAACCCAGATGCAATAAGTCGAGCAATTATAAAAGATATCAAAGCTGGAGCATTAGTTGAGGGAGCAAGTACACTTACACAACAGTTAATAAAAACTTTAATATTAACAAGAGAGAAAAAAATTGTTAGAAAAATAAAAGAGGTTTTACTAGCCTTAAAACTTGAAACAGTTCTTTCAAAAGAAGAAATTTTAGAAAGATATTTAAATCAAGTCTATTTTGGTCATGGTTATTATGGTATTAAAACTGCTGCAAAAGGCTATTTTAATAAAGAATTATATGAACTGAATTTAAAAGAGATAGCAATACTAGTAGGACTGCCAAGAGCTCCTAGTTTTTATGATCCTACTAGAAACTTAAAATTTTCATTAGCAAGAGCAAATCAAGTTATACAAAGAATGAATACATTAGGTTGGATAAATGCTAAAGAGTATGAAGAAGCCATGAAAAGTACTCCTAAAATATATGATAAAACACTTACTCAAAATAAAGCACCATACATAGTTGATTATGTGTTAAAAACTTTAAAAGATGAAGTTAAAGATATAAAAACAGGTGGTTATGAAATAAATCTAACTGTTGATTTGGATGCTCAAAGAATTGCAAAAGAAGGACTCAATAAAGCCCATGAAAAAATTTTAAAAAGAGATGAATATTTTAGAAATTTAAACAAAAAAAGAGGGATTGAAAAAGAGTATGACGAACAAGGCAATGAATTAAGCGAAGATAGATTTGTAGAAAATTTAAATGGCTCTTTTATTTCAATGGAAAATAGCACAGGAAAAATATTAGCAATGGTAGGGGGACTTAACTATAAAGATTCAAATTTTAACAGAGTAGTTCAAAGTAAAAGACAACCAGGTTCTGCAATTAAACCTTTTATTTATCAAGCTGCTTTAAATATGGGTTATTCTCCTGCAAGTAAAATTGCTGATATTAGTAGAACATATGAATATAAAGTTGAAGACTCAGAAGAAACAAAAAAGTGGAAACCAAAAAACTATGGAGGAAAATATAAAGGTTTAATTAGTTTAAGAGAAGCATTAATTTATTCAAGAAACCTTGCAACAATTAATTTAGTAACAGATATTGGAATTGATGTAGTTTACAGTACTTTAGAAGATTATGGTTTTACTAATATGCCTTATGATTTAACAATAACATTAGGCTCATTTGTTATTTCTCCTTTTGACTTATCACAAGCTTATTCAATTATTTCAAATGATGGTACAGAAGTTAAGCCTTATATTATTAACTCAATAAAAAATAGAAATGGAACAATTATTAACTTTGAACCAGAAAAAAGATATGTTATCAGCCCAGAACAAGCTTTTTTAACAAAAGATATTATGCATGATACTGTAATAAGAGGAACAGGTAAAAGAGCAAAAGTTGAAGGACTTGATCTTGCAGGGAAAACAGGAACTACAAATAATAATATTGATGCTTGGTTTTGTGGATTTTCACCATCTATTCAAACAATTGTATGGTTTGGAAATGATAATAATGTACCAATGAGAAGAAGTGAAACAGGTGGAATTGCTGCAATTCCAGCATTTAAATATTTTTATGAAAATTATTTAAAGTTACATCCAGAAATAAAAAGAGAGTTTGAAAAACCAGATGGTGTAAGAACTTCTATAATTAATGGAAAAAAAGAGTACTATACAAATACTTCAAAATTACCTACTAATTCAATAGATATTCCAAAAGAGAATCAAATACAGTTTTAATAAAAAAAAGGCTTGAAAGATAAACTTTCAAGCCTTTTATATTTTATAATTATATTATTAACAAGAGTATGTTGATTTAAATTCAAATGCTGTTGGTCTAGACTCATCTGGCCAAACTTGTGTTTCAAACTTATAGTGTTGATAAATATCAATCATATCTTGAGTAAATACTGGTTGTAAAAACTCATTATCTCTAATTAGTGCTTCTAATGATCCTCTTAAAGTGTGTGGCATTTGAGGAATTTTTCTTTGTCTAATTTCATCTAAAGATAATTCATATAAATCATCATCCATAGGTCCAATAGGCTCATATTTATTTTTAATACCATCTAATCCTGCACATAACATTGCAGCAAAAGCTAAATATGGACAAGCAGTTGAATCTGGGAATCTCATCTCAATTCTAGTTGCTTTTTCTCCAGCTCCATATGGTATTCTACAAGAAGCTGATCTATTTTGTGAAGAATAAGTTAAAATTGATGGTGCTTCAAATCCTGGAACTAATCTTTTATAAGAGTTTGTTGATGGATTTGTAAATGCTGCAACTGCTCTTGCATGTTTGAAAATTCCTCCAACATAATGTCTAGCCATCTCTGAAAGATTACCATACTCACCCTCTTTATAAAATAGGTTTTTCCCATCTTTCCAAATTGATTGATGAACATGCATACCATTTCCGTTATCACCAAATAATGGTTTTGGCATAAATGTAGCAGTTTTACCATTTAAGTGTGCTACCATTTTTATAACATATTTATATTTTTGTACATTGTCTGCTGCTTCAATTAAATCACCAAATACAATCCCAATTTCACCTTGACCTTGTGCAACTTCATGGTGTCCAAGTACAACTTCTAGTCCAACTTGTTTTAATACTTGCATCATCTCAGCTCTTAAATCAACCATTGAATCTGTTGGTTGCACTGGAAAGTATCCACCTTTTGTTCTTGGTCTATGACCTGTATTTCCTACTTCGTAATCTGTATCATCAGACCAGCATCCCTCTTCTGTATCAACTCTATAATAAGACTCATTAATATCATCTCTAATTTTTACATCATCAAATACAAAGAACTCATTTTCTGGTCCAAAATATGCTACATCACCAACACCTGATTCACTTAAATGCACTAATGCTTTTTTAGCAATTGATCTTGGACATTTTTCATACATTTGACCTTTATAAATATCAAATACATCACAAATTACAATAATAGTTGGATCTGCTGTAAATGGATCTAAAAATGCTGTATCTACATCTGGTTTTAAAATCATATCTGATTTGTTAATTGGTTGCCATGCATCAACTGATGAACCATCAAAAGGCATTCCACTTTCTAATTGTTCTGCTGTTACTGCGTCCATCATATATGTTAAATGATGCCACATACCTTTCATATCAGTGAATCTAAAATCAACAAATTCTACTTCATTTTCTTTACAAAAATCAAAAAATTCTTCTGTATTGTTTACAAACTTACCCATGTTTATAGCTCCTTAATTATTATTGTATCCATTGTAGCAAAATAAAGAAAAAAGAAAATAAATTAATTGTATATTTTTTATACAGTTTGATATTTTTTAAACCTTTAAAACTCTACAAGTAATTTCTCTCTTTGCTTATAAATAGCGCATTTAGTATATCCAACACTTTTTGCAAGTGAAACTACCTCATCATAACAATATCCAACCTGCTCAAGTGCATGTGCATCAGAACTAAATGTAATATCAATATCTAATTCATTAGCTAATTGTAATAACTCCATACTTGGATATTGTTCTTTAATTGGTTTTCTAAATCCAGCTGCATTTATCTCTATTGTCATATTTGATTTTTTGATTTGTTTTAATGCTTCTAATGCCATTAGTTTTATATCTTTTTTTGGAAGGAATTTAAATACCTTAATCAAATCCAAATGTCCAACAATATCAAAATAAGATGTTTTTGCCATTAGTCTTATAGCATCAAAATAATCAATCCATATTGAGTCAATATCTTTATTTTCATATTTTCCTATAAATTCTGGATTATCAAAGCCCCAAGGTAAACTATCATTTTTTGATTCTAAAAAATGCACAGAACCTATTAGATAATCAACTTTAGAACTTAGTATTTCATCAAGAATAGGAACACTTTGCATAAAATCAACTTCATATCCAAGTAATATATTTATATTATTAGAATATTTTTCTTTGTAATATCTAAGTGTTGATTCATAAAACTCTTTTTCAGTAAGTTTCATTCTATATTTTTCATCAAAATTCATAGGAGCATGCTCTGTAAAACCATAGTAATCAATTTTTAATTCTATTGCTCTTTTTATAAAATCTTCTACACTTCCTTGTGCATGATTACATAAAATAGTGTGATTGTGTAAATCTACTCTCATTTTCTGTACCTTATTTGATTTCTTCCTGCATCTTTTGCATTATATAATTGCTTATCTGCATTTTGCAACATTTCATCTAAAGAACTACATAAATTAAAACTACAACCAATTGATACAGTAAATGCTATTTTATGTATACCTAAATCAATAGTATTGTTTTCAAACTCATCTTTTATCAATTCAAGTTTTGAAATTATCTCTTCTTCATCAACTTTATGAAATAAAATACAAAACTCTTCTCCACCTAATCTAACTAATATTTCATTATTATATAAAAATTGATTTAAGATTTTTGAAACTTCTTTTATTGCAATATCACCTATATCATGTCCATATGTATCATTTATATGTTTAAACTTATCAATATCAATTAAAGCAAGAGCAAATTTCTCTTTTTTCTCTTTAGCTTTTTTATAAAGAGATAATCCTTTACTAAAAAGATATCTTCTATTATACATATTTGTTAAGAAGTCTTTATTTGCCCTATTTCTTAATTCATCAAAAAGCTCAATAAGTTCTAAATTTGATGCAAGTCTTACAAATAGTTCTTCTTGAGTAAATCCTTTATATAAAAAATCATTTGCTCCATACTTTAAAAATTTTGAAGCAGTGTTTTTTTCCTTTATAGCAGATGTAACAATAATTGACAATTCATCTTTGTTATATTTTTTTCTAATGTGTCTTACTAAATCTAAACCATTCATATGTGGCATTAAATAATCAGTAAGCAAGAGTTTAATATCACTATTTTCTTCAAGTATTTCAAGTGCTTCTAAGCCATTACTTGCAGTAAAAACATTTAATCTATATTTTTCAATTTGTGATTTTGTAGTTTCTAAAAAAGTATTTGAATCATCTACTAATAATATTTTCGTTTTTTCGTTTTTTATAACTCTATTTATTACAGACAATGCATACTTAAAAGAGTACATTCCATCTTTTACTACATAATCAACAATATTTTTACTTCTATTTTTTATCTCATCTTCTACAAGTGTAGAACCTGTAAGAATAATTATAGGGATATTAAACTTTGCTACAAAATCTACAATCTCACCATTTTCACTATCTGGTAAGCCCAAATCCAATAAAGCAACATCAAACTTACCTTTATACTCAAGTAAAATTTTTGCACACTGTTTTACTGATGAGCCAAGAACAGTTTTAAATCCAAACTGCTCTTTTATCATAAGACTTAAGCTACTAGCAACTGATTTGCTATCTTCAATAATTAAGACTCTTTTCATAATTAATGCAACAAACCAGCACCATTAATTGGAGTACTTCTATCTTCTGCATAAACTCTTTTACCATCTTTAATATCATATTTCCAAATAGGAGCATTAGCTTTGAAATCTTCTACAAATTCATCAATCATCTCAAGAGCTACTCTTCTTTTTGGAGAACAAACAGCAGCAATATATGAACTAGTATGATTTAAAACATCACCTTTACTATGCGCCATAAGCACAATTGCATTCTTTTCATTTGCCCTTTCCTGCCATGAATCAAACCATGATTTTAAGATTGGTTCATAAATATCAAAAGATAAACCTTCAATATTATCTTCATCTCTTACAACACCTACAAAAGTAATAATTGCTCCATAATTAGAGTTTCTAAACTCATCATACCAAGAGTTTGTTATACTTTCAACAGGTAAACTACCCTCAAATAATTGCAAGTTCTGCATTTTTCACCCACCACATACAGGAGGTAATAATGAAATTTTATCCCCATCACTTAAAGGCATCTCTTTTGAAGAAACAAGTGTATCATTTACAGCAACTGCACATTTTTCAAGCCAAGAACTAACTTTTTCATCATCTTTTAAAATTTCACTTAATTGTGATAAATTTGAAATATCTAAATTCATTTTTTCTTTATTAATAGGTCCCAAGAATTCTACTTCAACCATTTTAACCCCTTATTTACCAATTTTTGAATATTATATCTAAAATAATTTAATTTTTAGGAAAAGAGAATGAAGTTCGCAAAGATAGATTTTATTAATTTATTACCTGTAACTGTATATATGAAAAAAAATATAAAATCAAATCAATTAAAAGCTATTATTGAATATAAAAAGTCTTATCCTTCTGCAATAAATAAAAAATTTAAAAAAAGATCAGTTGAATCTGCATTTATCTCTTCAATTGCATCAAGAGGTGAGAAATCCTTGGATTATGGAATTATTGCAAGAGATGAAGTTACATCAGTATTATTAGTACCAGGTGTTTATTCAAAAGATTTTCAAAGTGATACATCAAACGCACTTGCAAAAGTATTAGATTTACAAGGACAAGTAATTATTGGAGATAAAGCATTGAAATTTTTCCACGAAAATGACAAAAATAGCTTTATTGATTTAGCAAAAGCATGGCAAGATAAATATAATCTTCCTTTTGTTTTTGCAAGATTATCATATAACAAAAATGGTAGATTATTAAAAAAAACCATGAAAAACTTTAATAAAAGACATATTAAAATTCCCCAATATATTTTAGAAAAGTATGAAAAACGTTCAGGAATCTCAAAAAAGAATATCTTAGAATATTTAACAAAAATAGATTATGATATTGGCATAAAAGAGAAACTTGCACTAAAGCTATTTTTTAAATTAACAAAAGAAAAAGGTATTAAATAATGACAGTTTTTGATTCAATTGTTTTAGGTATTATAGAAGGTTTTACAGAGTTTTTACCAATTTCATCTACAGGACATTTAATTGTAGCAAGTGAGTTTTTAAACTTGGAGCAAAATAGTATAAATAAAGCATACGAAGTAATAATACAATTTGCTGCTATTTTAGCAGTTATATTAAATTATCCAGATAAATTCAATACAAAACATATAAATTTATGGAGTAAAATATTTATTGCATTTCTTCCAATTGCTGCAATTGGATTTTTATTCGCTTCATATGTAAAAGCAATGTTTACAATTGAAATTGTTGCATATATGTTCATTGTAGGTGGAATAGTATTTTTAATTGTTGAAAAGTTTTATGATGAGAGTCAACATACAGTATCAAATGTAGAAGATGTATCTTTTAAACAAGCTTTATATATAGGTCTTGCTCAAATTTTTGCACTAATTCCAGGTACAAGTAGAGCAGGAGCTAGTATTATAGGTGCTATGCTTGTAGGATTAAATAGAAAAGCAAGTGCAGAGTTCTCTTTTTTACTTGCTTTTCCTGTAATGTGTGCAACAACTGGATATGATTTATTAAAACACCATGAACAACTACTACAAACTTCAAACTTATTAAATTTAGCAGTTGGCTTTGTTGTTGCTTTTTTTGTTGCTTTTTTAACAATTAAACTGTTTTTAAAATTCCTAGAAAACTTTACATTTGTAAGTTTTGGTATTTATAGAATTGTTTTTGGGATACTACTTTTGATTATTCTCAATAATAACATCAACTATTGATTCAATGGCATTATAGCCTATTGAATCAATTAAGCCTTTACTCATTGACTTAATATCTGCTTTTAAAATCTTATCAATTATTTCAGGTTTTAGGTTTCTTTCTCTACAAACAAAACATAGTTTTTTATCTTTTAAAAACTTTGCATTATAATATTGATGATCTTTTGCAGCATAGGGATAAGGAACAAATAAAGTAGGCAATGAGTTTGCTGCAAGTTCCCAAAGAGTAGATGCTCCACTTCTACTTATTGCAAAATCTGCTAAACTCATCTTTTTTGAAATATCATCAGTAAAATCAAAAACATCAACATCTAAATTTAATTCATCATATTTATTTTTTACTCTTTGGAAATCTGCTTTGCCTGTTTGATGAATAATTTTAATACCTAATTCATCTAATTTTAAAGCAACACTTAAAGCAAAATCATTTATTGCTCTTGCACCTTGAGAACCACCTAAAAATATAATTGTTTCAATTTCATGTCTAACCCTTGCATTATCAAAAAACTCACTTGATACTGGATAATCTTTTATCTTTGAATCTTCAATATATGAAGAGAAAACTTCAGTTGCAAATCTACTTGTTATTTCATTTAATTTACCCATTTTAGAGTTTTGTTCATGTATGTAAAGCTTACAACCTAATGATAATACAGAAGCGAAAGTAGCAGGGGCTGCTGAAAAACCTCCTACTGAAATTACAGTTTTTACTTCTGCTTTATCAAAAATATTTAAGCAGTGATTTATCTCTTTTACTATTTGCAAGATTGCTTTTAATTTTCCTATTAAATTTTTGTCTACAACACCTTTCGTATTTAAAAAAAATGCTTTTTTTACTTTTCTTTCATTTTTAAACCATTGCTCATCTTGACCTGTTGTAGATCCAATAAATATTGCAGATATACCTCTTTTATGAAACTCATCAACAAATGCTTTAGCAACTTTTAGATGTCCTCCTGTTCCTCCACCTGTTATTACTACTGTTCCTTTCATCTACTCTTACTCTCCTTTTTTACTGTTCTACTAAGTGATAAAACTAAACCTATTGATATTGCCATGGAAAGCATTGATGAACCTCCATAACTTAAAAATGGTACTGCTATACCTTTAATTGGAATTATTCCTGAAATACCATATGAATTAATTAAAAAAGCAATAACAATCATAAGTGCAATTGCTAAAGAAAATAGATGATAAATTGGATTATCTACTCTTCTACTAATTATAAATATTCTCCATACAATAGAAAAAAGGATTATAATAATAAATAACAATCCAACTAAGCCTATTTCTTCCATTATACCAGCTAAAACAAAGTCTGTATGTACTTCTGATAAAAAGCCTAATTTAATATCTCCTAAGGATATACCTTGACCAAAAAAACCACCATTATGTATAGCATTTAATGAGTGCGAAACTTGGTAAGGCTCTGGTAACTCATCTATTCTTAAATAGTTATCAACCCAATGGGGCATGATTGATAATATTCCATCTTGATTCATTGCCCACCATGAATATATTCTATTAATTCTATGGGGAGCTGATACTATTAATAAAACAAAAGCAATTAAAGCACTAGCACCTAAAGACAAGAAAACTTTAAAACTTCTATTTGCAAATACCAAAAGTACAATTAATATTAAAGCTAAAAGTACAACTTGTCCTAAATCTTTTTGTAAAAATGCAACTATAAAAACCACAAGCAAAAATGCACCAAAATATGGAGCTAATAATAAAAGTTCATCCTTTAAAGTCATCTTCTTTGGCATCACCATAACACGCCTATGAAAAGACCATGATAAAAAATAGATAAATCCAACTTTAAAAAACTCCACAGGAGACAATGAAACACCAGGAAGTCTAATCCATCTATTAGCTCCTCCACTTTCAGTTACTAAACTTGAGGGAAGAAAGGGCATAACAGCCATTAGTAAAAAAAATATAATAAACAATGACATCCCAACAATTCCAACAATTTTATCTGGATGTATCAATGAAAGCGTCCACATTACAAGAATTGAAAGTGTTCCAACAAGTAACTGTCTTAAAAAAAAGTGAAATTGGTTATATCCAAAATATTCAACTGTATAAATAGTTAAAGAGTATGAAAAGATTATACTTAATATAATCAAACTAGATACTAGTAAGAAAAGTATATAATCTGGCTGAATATTTGTACTTTGTTTTTTGGGTTTAATCTTATTTCTGCTAAAATTCATCTCCTATTATAATATATAATGGATAAATATGACTTCAAAAAAAATCGAAAATATTAATAAAACAAAAAAAATTGTAATTTTATTTTTATTAATCTTACTATTTCTTATAATTTTAGTATTCTCTGTAGCTAACACAATAACAGATAAAAGAAGATTGCCTTCTTTACAAAGTTCAAAAAAAGAGTTAGCAGTAAGAGGAGATATAGTAAGTGCTGATAATTTTAAAATTGCTTCATCTAAGAAATTATATAAAGCATCAATTGATACAAGATTTTTAGATCTTGATAAAAAAGAGTTATTTTTAAAACTATTCTCTATTTATAGCAATATTTCTTATTCAAAATTAAAAAGAAAAGTTGATGAATCTATAAATTATAAACCAGGAAATTTAGTTTTATCATATAACATAGATGCTAGAACAGCAAAAAACTTAAAAGAGTTGGGTTTTAAACTTAGAAGATTAAAAGTCTTTAAAGCAATGAAAGTTGATGGAGGAAGAATTCTAAGAGGCTTAAGTATTATAGAAAGTGGTGAAAAAAGAATCTATTCTTATGAAAATACATTAACACCTGTTGTAGGATATATAACTAAATTTGAAACTGATGATGGAAAAACAAAAGTTAGAGGAATAAAAGGTTTAGAGAAAAAATATAATACAATTTTAAATAAAACAGAAGATGGTATTTTAAAAGGAAATCGTGATGTTCTTTCATATATTTCATTCAACAAAGACTCAATTATTAAAAAAAGGGAAGATGGAGCAAAACTTGTTTTAAATATTCCATTGAAACTACAAAAAAATATTGAGATGATACTTGATAGACACAAAGAGAAATTAAGCGCACAAGAGATTGTAGTTTCAATAATGAATAATAAAACAGGAGAAATACTTTCACTTGCTTCATCAAATAGATTTAATCCTGAAAGTATAAAACAAGAGGATATTCCATCATTAAATGTAAATGCTATAGAGTATCAATTTGAACCAGGTTCTGTTATAAAACCAGTGGCAATTGCTTTAGTATTAGATAAAAATAGAGTTAAAAAAGATGAACTATTTTTTGCATACAATGAAGGAAAGGCAAACTCTAAAGGTGAATATAGAAGAGGAAGATATAAAATTGATAGATTTTATATCAAAGATGATCACAGATTTAAAAAACACTATTTAACATTAGATGATATTTTTATTTTTTCTTCAAATATTGGTACTTTACAATTAGCACAAAGATTAAAAGGTGCAGAGATTTATGAAGGCTACAAAAGATTTGGATTTACTAGAAAAACTGGTATTGATCTTCCATATGAAAAAGTTGGTCAAATGCCTCCAGTTTATAAGTTAGCAGCAGGTGAAGATAAAGATAAAGACAATGCTTATAAAGCAACAGTATCATATGGACAAGGTATGACTTCTACTTTTATGCAAATAATGAAAGCATTTACTGTTTTTAATAATGATGGATATAGTATAACTCCAAGAATTGTTTCATATTTAGAAATGGATTCAGGAAAATATAAACCTGATGATATATTAAAAGAAAAAGTAATTTCAAAAGAAGCAGCAAATGAAGTAAAAAGAATGCTTATTAAAACAGTTACACATGGTACAGGAAGAAGTGCCCAAATAGATGGTCTTGAAATTGGAGGTAAAACAGGAACTGCAAAAGTTGCAAGAAGAGGAAATTATCAAAGAGAGTATATTTCATCTTTTTTTGGTTTTGTAAATGATAATAAAAACTCTTATACAATTGGAGTTACTGTTTTTAGACCAAATTCAAGAGGTAAATATTGGTATTACTATTATGCTGCACAATCTGCTGTTCCTGTATTTAAAGATATTATTAGCAATATGGTGAGCTTAAATTATTTAAAAAAACAAAACCAATAATATAGTTATTGAACTTTAAAAATAAATAGATATAATTCTTTGTTTAATTACTAAAATAATAATTTAAAGGAAATATATGTTTGGTTTTTCAAAAGAACTAAAAGAGTATAACTATTCACAAGAAGAGATGGATAGTTTTAAATATGCTAAAATCACAACTGAAAAAGGAACTATTTGGCTTAAACTATTTAATCAAGAGACGCCAAATACAGTTGCAAACTTTGCAACACTTGCTAAAGATAATTTTTATAATAACCTAACTTTTCATAGGGTAATAAAAGGATTTATGGCACAAGGTGGTTGTCCAAATGGAACAGGAACAGGCGGACCAGATTGGGCTATTGCTTGTGAAACAGATGCAGATAAACAAGTTCATAAAAAAGGAAGTTTATCTATGGCTCATGCTGGACCAAATACTGGTGGAAGTCAATTCTTTATTTGTTTTGATAGTTGTCCTCATTTAAATGGAGTTCATACAGTATTTGGAGAGATTGAAGATAATGATGAATCAAGTTTTGAAACACTTGATAATATTTCTCAAGATGATAAAATTATTTCTATTGAAATAAAAGAAGATAAAAACTAATTATTATATAAACTAATATTGAAGGATTGCAATGAAAATTAAAGATATTGATTCTTTACATCAAGAAGATTTAGAAAACTCATTGCATCCTTCAATTTTCTATACTGATAAAAACTATGATTTATTTATTTTAAGACTGCCCTCTTTTTTAAATAATAAACTTGAATTTCTAAACTATTCATTTATAATTACAAATGAAGAATATGCTTATTTTGATAATCAAAACAAACAAATCATTTCATTGAATAGTATTAAAGAATTTTATTTATACTTAGATAAGTCAATAAAATCAACAATGAAATTAACAAATGATTACTACTCAAAAGTTTTAGACTTAGAAGAAAGTGTTTATGAGAATAAAAAGCAAGATACTTTTAATAAAACTTGGTATGAATACAAAAATGAACTAATAAGAGTAAATAGAATACTTTACAAAGCAAATGAAGCTTTAGAAAACCTAATAGATAATTATAAAAATGAAAAAGATTATTTAGAACGTAATTTTGCTAATATACAAGAACATTTACAAAGAAGCTATAGAACTACTGGCTTGTGTCTTGAAAAACTTGATGTACTATATAATTTTTATCAAAGTAAAACAAGTGAACAAATGAACAAAATAGTTTATGTACTAACACTTCTGTCAGGTATTTTTTTACCATTAAATCTTATTGTAGGATTCTTTGGCATGAATACTACGTCTTTACCTTTTACAAAAATTGAGGATGGAACTTACTTTGTAATATCTATTTTAATAATGACAGGAATATTAGCAAGTATATTAATAATATATTTAAAAAGAAAATAGATAATAAAAATAAAAAAAGCTAAAAAAAAAGCCCATATCTAAGATAACTGTAAAAAGTTAAAATAGATAAGGGCTTGTAAAAACTCAAGAGCTGGCAGAGGCCTACGT